>DASQQH010000067.1:0-5128 GCA_035643555.1 Acidimicrobiales bacterium
GCGTGACCGTGCTGACGGGGGCGGGGATCGGCTTCGCCATCGGGCTGATGCTCTTCTTCTTCCTGCTCAACTTCTTCGGCATCAGGCTGCTCGGTGAGTGGAACCGGTGGTTCACCTGGTGGAAGTTCATCATCCCCATCGTCACCTTCTGCATGCTGTTCCTCGCCTTCCGGGGGAGCAACTTCACCGCCCTCCCCGGCGGGTTCTTCCCCGAGGGGGCCGGCAACATCTTCGTGGCCATGTCCACGGGCGGGGTCATCTTCGCCTTCCTCGGGTTCCGCCAGGCGCTCGACTACGCGGGGGAGAGCAAGCGACCCCAGCGGGACGTCCCCCTCGCCACCATCTCGGCCGTGGTCATCGCCGTGATCATGTACGCGCTGCTCCAGATCGGCCTGGTGGGGGCCCTCAACTGGGGCAGCGCCGGCCTCCACATCGGCAACTGGGGCGGCTTCACGGGGAGCAAGTGGGGCGCCACGCCGCTGTACTCGGCCCTGCAGGCCTCGGGCATCGGGGCCCTCTTGACCTTCTCCACCTTCCTCCTGGTCGACGCCGGCCTCTCGCCCACCGGGACCGGGTGGATCTACCTGGGGACCAGCGCCCGGACCAACTACGGCCTGGGCGTCAACGGGTACGGCCCCAAGGGCCTGCAGTGGCACAACAAGTGGGGGATCCCCTGGCTCTCGCTGATCATCGCCCTGGTCATCGGGTGCGCCTTCTTCGTGCCCGCCCCCAGCTGGTACAAGCTGGTGGGCTTCATCACCTCCACCACCGTGCTCACCTACATCATGGGCGGGCTCGGGGTGCCGGTCTTCCGCAAGTACGCCGGCTCGCTGCGGCGCCCGTTCCGCCTGGGCTGGGCCAGCCTCTTCGCCCCCCTCGGGTTCATCGCCGCGGCCATGCTGGTGTTCTTCTCCACCTTCTCCACCCTGGCCAGCGTCTATGGGGCGGTGTTCATCGGGATGCCGCTGTTCGCCTGGTACTTCGCCATCAAGAAGGGCTGGGCCAAGGCGCTGCCGGCGACGATCCTGGGCGTGGTCTTCCTCGGCGGGTGGATCTACCTCAACTACATGGGAGGCTGGGTCCTGCGGGTCAAGCCGCCGGTCAAGGGCGCCTGGGGCTTCGGCGCCTACGACATCGCCCTGTCGGCGGCGGTCATCTTCTTCTGCGTGGGGCTGTGGCTGATCTCCAACGGCGAGGGTCGCAAGCACGTGTCCCACACCGCCTGGTTCTTCTTCATGCTGCTTGCCATGTTCCCCGTCGAGTACTACACCACTGACGTCGGCGGGCCCAAGAACCCGCCCATCGCCTTTGGGTGGGGTGCCCTCATCGCCGTGGGCATCGCTATCGTCGCCTACTACTGGGGCGTGGCGAGCGGCTTCGAGACCGAGGAGCTGGCCGAGATCGTCCGCAACGAGGGGGCAGCGGCCGCCCGGGCGGCGGCGGCACCCGGTGCGCCGGTCGGGGGCGGCGCCGGCCAGGGGGGCCAGTCGCTGCCCTCCACCTCGACCATGAGCGGCACCGACCCGGAGTCCCGTCGCCCGGGCCCCGGCTCGTGAGCCGCCCTGTCCGGGCGCCGGCGTAGGGCCGGTGACCGGACGATCCCCGTGGTGCCGGCCGGGTGGCGAGATGGCGCCGCCCGGCCGGTAGGGTTGCCCGCTGTCGAACGTGCTCAGCCGGAACCGGAGGCCATCGGTGCCATCGCCCCGCCGCCCAGCGGCAGGCGGGCCCCGGCCGCGGCAGGGAAAGGAAGGTCATGGGAGCGCTTGAGGGCAGAGTCGCGATCATCACGGGGGCTGGCCGGGGCATCGGACGGGAGCACGCTCTGCTCTTCGCCCAGGAGGGGGCGAAGGTGGTGGTCAACGACCGGGGTGGTGCGGTCGACGGGAGCGGCGACGACCGGGGCCCCGCCCAGCAGGTGGCGGACGAGATCACGTCGGCGGGCGGGGAGGCCGTGGCCAACACCGACGACGTGGCCGATTGGGAGGGGGGCCAGCGGCTCATCAACGCCGCCGTGGAGGCCTACGGCGACCTGCACGTGCTGGTGAACAACGCCGGCATCCTCCGGGACCGGGTCATCGTCAACATGACCGAGGAGGAATGGGATGCGGTCATCCACGTCCACCTGAAGGGGCACTTCGTCCCGACCCGGTGGGCCGCCTCCTACTGGCGTGAGCGGTCCAAGGCGGGCGAGGAGGTCAAGGCGGCCATCGTCAACACCTCCTCCACCTCCGGGCTGCTCGGCAACCCGGGGCAGGTCAACTACGGGGCGGCCAAGGCCGGCATCGGGGCCATGACGGTCATCGGGGCCCAGGAGCTGGGGCGCTACGGGGTGCGGGTCAACGCCATCGCCCCGGCGGCCCGGACCAGGATGACCGAAGCCACCCCGGGGCTCTCCGATCTGGTCAGGGCCCCGTCGGAGTCGAGCGCCTTCGACGTCTGGGACCCGGCGAACATCTCCCCCCTGGTGGCCACCCTGGCCACCGAGACGTGCCCGGCGACGGGCAAGGTGTTCTTCATCCAGGGCGGGAAGGTCCAGGCGTTCCAGCCCTGGACCCTCACCACGGCCCTCGAACGTGACAGCCGGTGGACGGTGAGTGAGCTCGAGGACCAACTGAAGGTCCTGATCGGCTGAGCCGTCCGGCGGCTCCCCGGGGCCGAAAAAAACGTAGGGCCGGAGGGGGTAGCTGCACCAGCGGTGGCTGGGGAACACCGCTTCGGCAAGGCCACCCCCTCGGGCCCTACGTTCATCTCTTCTTCATTATACTGCCGCTCCCGGGTGGCAGCAGAGTCAATTTAGCCGTAGTCCAGGAACGCTAGTCGGTCCGCGGAACCCCACCCGGCTCAGTCGGTGATCTCCTTGATGCGCCCGGCGAGCTCCAGCGCGGCGGGGTCGGGCGAGGCCCCCTGCATGGCCATGAGCTTGCTCATGTCGCCCTCCACCTTGATCTTCCCGGCCATGAAGGCCTGCATCCCGGCCTGGGGGTTCCCCTCCACGAAGATGGCCTTGGCCGTCGCGTAGTCGAGGGTGATGGTGAGGTCGGGGCGCTCCAGGTGGCCCAGGTCCATCTCGACCTCGCCCGAGCTGGAGTCGAGGTGGGCGCCGATCGTCCCGGGGCCGAAGGGGACGTTGGTGACGACCTGGTTCATCCGCACCACCTCGGTCACCGACGTGATCCGGCCCCGGTACTCCTCGCGCAGTCGCCTGGCCGCCTCGACCCACTCGTCGCTGAGGAACGGGTACTTCGTCACCATCGTCTCCTTGCCCATCGGCCGACTCCCGCGGCACACGTCCTTGCAGGGGCACACTATCGAGCCCGCTGACCGCGGCCAGGGCGCGTCCGGCCGTGGGGACCGGAACCCCCCTCGGGGCCGGCGCCGGCGGTACGCTGGCGCCATGGTCACCTTCCCAGCTGTCAGCGAGCCGGCCCGGTGAGCTCGGCGGTGCTGCCCGGGGCGGAGCCGGGCTCGTGGGCGGGGGGACCGGACGGTGCCCTGGTCCTCCATGGGTTCACCGGCAACCCCCAGTCGGTGCGGGGCCTGGCCGCGGTCCTGGCCCGGGCCGGGCTAGCGGTGGAGCTGCCCCTGCTGCCCGGGCACGGCACCGCGGTCGCCGACCTGGTGCCCACCAGGTGGGACGACTGGGCCGAGGCGGCCGAGGCGGCCTGGGCCGAGTTGGCGGGCCGGTGCCGGCGGACGGTCGTGGCCGGCCTGTCGATGGGCGGGACGCTGGCCTGCTGGCTGGCCACCCGCCACCCCGAGGTGGCGGGGGTGGTCGCCGTCAACCCGCTGGTGGAGCCTCCCGCCGAGAGCTACCTCGACATCCTGCGGGGTCTGCTGGACTCGGGGGTGGAGGTGGCGCCGGGGATCGGCTCCGACATCGCCGACCCCGACGGGACCGAGAGCGCCTACGAGGGCACCCCGGTCCGGGCGGCGCTGTCCCTGTTCGGGGCGACCGGCGCCCTGGTGGAGACCCTCGACCGGCTGACCTGCCCGGTCCTGCTCCTGTCCAGCGGTGAGGACCACGTGGTGCCGTCGTCGTCGGGGGACCTGCTCTGCCGGCTGGCCTCCGGGCCCGTGGAGCGGGTGTGGCTGGAGCGCAGCTATCACGTCGCCACCCTGGACTTCGACCGCCACGAGCTGGAGCAGCGGGCGGCCTCCTTCGCCCAGCGGGTCCTGGGCGCAGATCTCGGCACCGACGGTGGCGAGCCCCTCCCCTCGGCCGAGGCGCGCTAGCGCTCCTCGCTGACGACGGACGCCCGGCCCGGGAGACGCGGAGGGCGCGGCTGGGCGTGGGTCGTCGCGGCGGTCGCCCGGGCGACCCCGATGCCATCTCGGTGACCGCTCACTACGCTGCCAGGCATGGTCGCCCGCCTCTCACCCGCCGACGTGGCCCACGTGGCCCGCCTGGCCCGCCTGGAGCTGACCGAGGAGGAGCTGGAGCAGTACACCTCCCAGCTCGGCGCGGTCCTGGACTACGCCGCGGAGGTGGCCGCCCTGGACACCTCCGGCGTGCCGCCCACCGCCCATCCCCTGCCGGTGCACGACGTCCTGCGGGAGGATCGCCCCGTGCCCTGCCTGCCCCGAGACCAGGTGCTGGGCCAGGCCCCCTCGGCCGAGGACGGCCAGTTCCGGGTGCCACCGATCCTGGGAGAGGCGCCATGAGCCCGGGTCGGGGCGAGGGGGCCGTCGCCACGGCGGCCGCCGTGCGGTCCGGCGACCGTTCGGCCAGCGAGGTCCTGGAGGGCCATCTGGCGCGCATCGCCGGGGACGACGCCGAGGTCCGGGCGTTCACCCTGCTCACCGAGGAGGGAGCCCGGCGGGCGGCCGAGCACATCGATGACCAGGTGCGAGCGGGTCGTGACCCCGGCCCGCTGGCCGGGGTCCCTTTGGCCCTCAAGGACAACCTGTGCACCCGGGGCGTCCCCACCACCTGCTCGTCACGGATCCTCGCCGGCTGGGCCCCGCCCTACGACGCCACGGTGGTGCGCCGGGTGGTCGACGCGGGGGCGGTGGTGGTGGGCAAGACCAACCTCGACGAGTTCGCCATGGGGTCCTCGACGGAGAACTCGGCCGTGGGGGCGACCCGCAACCCCCTGGACCGATCACGGGTTCCGGGTGGCTCCAGTGG
>DASQQH010000068.1:0-2225 GCA_035643555.1 Acidimicrobiales bacterium
GGCCCCGGCGGGCCCCGCCCAGCCTCCCCGCGGCCCTCGCCCCGCGACGAACCGGGCCACCGCCGCGGGCCGCCGTTGCCGGTGTCGGGCCCCAGGGTGGCCCCCGGCGCTCGGGCCGGGGGTGACCGGCTGGCGGGCCGGGCGGGCGATGCCGGACGTCGCTGCAGGTCCGGCGGTCCACTAGGTTGGTTGTCGATGCCCAACCGGATCGACGTGGAGCTGACCAGCGCGCGCGACGACGGGACATGGACCTGGCGGGCCGCTGGCGCCCGGCAGCCCAAGGGCAACGTCGATTCGTCGTTGCTGTACGAGGGGGCCCAGGTCGGCGACGTCGTTCGGGCAGACGCCGAGTTCGCGCTGGACGGCATCGCCCTCACCCATCTGTATCCACCCAAGGCCCGACGGCCCGAGCCCGAGCGTCTGGAGGTGCTGGGCCCCGGTCGATCGGAGCGGGGCGCGCCTCGCCCCGCCAACCACCAGGAGCGGCGCCGGCGGCGGAGCACCGACCGTCACGGCGGCCAACCCGACGGCGGGCGGGAGGACGGTGGGGGCCACCAGCGGGCGCGGTCCGCCGACAAGCGGTCCGGCGACAAGCGGTCCGCCGACAAGCGGTCCGCCGACAAGCCGGCTGCCGACGCCTCCCAGCGGAGTCCGGCGGGGGGACGCACCGAGGGCGGTCGGGGATCCTCCCGGCGGGGTGCCCAGCGGCTGTCCCCGGGCAACACCCACCGGGCCGCCGCCGTGGCCGCCCTCGCCCCCGAGGAGCGGCCCATCGCCGAGCACGTCCTCCGGGGCGGGCTGCCGGCGGTCCGCCAGGCCATCGAGGCCCAGAACGCCACAGCCCGGGCCGAGGGCCGCCCCGAGGTCCAGAGCGGCCCCCTGCTCAGCCTGGCGGAGAACCTGCTGCCCCGCCTCAAGGCCGCCGCCTGGCGGGATCGGGCCGAGGCCGCCCTCGCCGCCGGGGACAACCTGGCCCTGCGGGACCTGCGGTCGGTGGTGACCAGCGCCGACGCGGGGGCCAGGGACGAGGAGACCCGGGAGCTGGCGGCCAAGCTTCGCGAGGCCCTGGACCGGCGGGTCTCGGCGTTGCGGCAACGCTGGACCGAGGAGATCGTGGGCGCCCTCGACGCGGGCAAGGTGCTGCGCGCCCTGCGGGCGGCCGCCCGACCGCCTGACCCCGGGGCCCGCTTCCCCTCGGACCTGGCCATGCGCCTGGGCCAGGAGGCCGGGACGGCCATGACCCCGGAGGTCCCGCCCGCCCGGTGGATGGCGCTGCTGGAGGCCGTGGCGGACTCACCGGTGCGCCGCACGGTGAAGCCCGCCGGTCTGCCCGCCGATGGGGACCAGGCGTTCCTGGACGCCGCGGCCCGACTGTCCGGCCGGGTGCCGGCCGTGGCCGGGCTCCTGGGGATCACCATGCCCCCACCCCCCACCCCGCCTCGCCCCGCCAAGGGCGCCACCACCCCGGGCCCGACCTCCCCACCGGAGGCCACCGGAGCCGGCGCCGCCTCCCCCGCCGAGGAGCGCTCCCAGGCCACCTGAGGGCCGCGGTTACCCCCCCGGGAGGCGCTCGGGGCGAGGTCGCCCGGCTCGCGTCGGTGCCGCCGGTCACGGACAAACCGGCGTCTACCACCCGGTCACCCCGTGGGACAGGCTGCCCCCCCTGGGGCGGCCCGCCCGGGGTCGACGGGGCGAAGGGGGCGCCGGGCGGGCGGGTCGGCCGTGACCGGCCACCCGGCCTGGGCTGCCGGGTGTCCCGGGCGGGGGGCGGTAGCGTCGGGCCATGGTCGACTACACCCAGCTGGGGCATACCGCCGTGCTGACCCTCAACCGACCCGAGGCCCGCAACGCCATCGACGGCGACATGGCCACCGCCATCGAGGCCGCGCTGGACCGCCTGGAGGAGGACGAGGACACCTGGGTCGGCGTCCTGGCCGGGGAGGGCTCGGTGTTCTCGGCCGGCGCCGACCTCAAGGCCATCGCCGCGGGCAAGGGGAACGAGCTGGTGACCGCCCGGGGCGGGTTCGCCGGCATCGTCCGGCGCGAGCGGGACAAGCCCCTCATCGCCGCCGTCGACGGTCCCGCCCTGGCCGGGGGTTGCGAGATCGCCCTGGCCTGCGACCTGGTGGTGGCCTCGGAGCGGGCCCGCTTCGGGGCTCCCGAGATCAACGTCGGGCTGTGGCCCTACATGATCACCGTCCCCCTGGCGCGCTCCATGGCGCCCA
>DASQQH010000069.1:0-2559 GCA_035643555.1 Acidimicrobiales bacterium
GGCCCGGACCACCCGGCCCTGGCCGCTGACGGTGATCTCGCACACCTCCTTGTCGGCGATGCGCGGGTTCCGCTCCCGCAGGAACCGGACCTCGGCCTGGTCCATCCCCTCGAGGAAGCGGCCCAGACGGGTCACCTTGCCCGCCACGAGGGACCGCAGGTCCTCGGGGACCTCCACGTTGTGGCCGTGGATGGCGACCTCCATCGTGTTCCTCTCAGCTCTCCGGCGGGGTCCCTGGGGGCGCCGCCTGACCCGGACGCCAGGCTGGGCTACGCACGGCTGACCTGGTCTTTGTCCCCACACTCGCCTGCGGGGGAGATGGCAGGCCCGGCACCGGCGGCCCCTCGGCCCTCGGCACCGCGGACGACCAGCTTCCCTCCCTCGCCGCCTCGGGCCGACTGCCGGCCCGACGACGGGCAGGGCTTACCTCTAAGCCGCACCATGCTCGGCAACCACGGGTTGCCTTACGTGGGTCGTTTCGCCTACGGCTGGCATCGACTTGCAACCACAGACCCGTGCGTAACCCATTGGTTCGAGTCTAGGCGACGGCCCGAGGGCGAGGCCCGAGAAGCCCGGGCACGGGGCTCAGGTGCCGGTGGTCCACGATGAGCGGTAGGCCTGCTGGGCCGGGGTGAGGCGGTCGATGGTGACGTCCATGGTGGCCAACTTCACCGCGGCGATCTCCCGGTCGATGGCCCCGGGCACGTCGTACACCCGAGGCTCGAGGCCGGTGCGGTGGCGTACCAGCCACTCGGCGACCAGGGCCTGGTTGGCGAAGCTCATGTCCATCACCGCTGCCGGATGGCCCTCGGCGGCGCCCAGGTTGACCACCCGGCCCTCGGCGAGGAGCAGCAGCCGTCGCCGCCCCCCCGGGCCGGGGACGGCCAGTTCCTCCACCATGGGCCGGACCTGCCGGCGACCGAGGGGCCCGGCGAGCTCCTCCAGGGCGCGCACGTCGATCTCCAGGTCGAAGTGCCCGGCGTTGGCCAGGATGGCCCCGTCCTTCATGACGCTGAAGTGTTCGGCCCCCAGCACATCCCGGTTGCCGGTGACGGTGACGAAGACGTCCCCCTCGGCGGCCACCGCGCCCATGGGGGCCACCTGGAACCCGTCCAGGATGGCCTCGAGTGCCCGCAAGGGGTCCACCTCGGTGACCACCACCCTGGCACCGAGGCCCCGTGCCCGGCTGGCCACCCCCCTGCCACACGACCCGTAGCCGGCGACCACCACCACCTGGCCGGCGAGGAGCACGTTGGTCGCCCGCAGGATCCCGTCCAGGGTGGACTGGCCGGTGCCGTGGCGGTTGTCGACCACCCGCTTGGTCTCGGCGTCGTTGACCGCCACGATCGGATACCGGAGGGCCCCCTCGGCCTCCATGGCCCGCAGGCGCAGGACGCCGGTGGTGGTGTCCTCGGTGCCGGCCAGCACCTCGGCCACCTGGCCCGGGCGCTCCCGGTGGAGACGTGACACCAGGTCGCACCCGTCGTCCAGGGTGAGCTGGGGCCGAGAGTCCAGCACGGCGTCGATCTGGCGGTAGTACGCCGCGGCGTCCTGGCCCCGCACGGCGTGGGTGGTGATCCCCTCGTCCCGGGCCAGGGACGCCACGACCTCGTCCTGGGTGGAGAGGGGGTTGGAGGCGCAGGCGGCCACCTGGGCGCCGCCAGCGGTGAGGGTCCGCAGCAGGTTCGCCGTCTCGGCGGTGATGTGCAGGCAGGCCCCGACCCGGATCCCCACCAGGGGCCGCTCGGCGGCGAAGCGCTCCCGGATGGTGGCGAGGACACGCATGTGGGCGTCCGCCCAGGCGATCCGCTGGTGGCCGAGGTCGGCCAGGACCAGGTCGACGGCGTCGCCGTCATCGGCCCCCGGTGCCACCGGTCGCCGCACCCCGCTCACCCCCGCCCGGCCCGGACCCTACCCCTCCTGGAGCCGGGCCTTGAGGCGGTCCAGCACCGGGATCGGCCCCGGGTCCGCACCGGCGATCGCCGCCAGGTGCAGGGACACGAAGTCCCCGATGAGCACGAGGTCGAGGAGCTGGGCCAGCTCCCCCTCGCCCTCGGCCCACACCTCGCACACCCCGGCGCCCGCCTCGGCGAGCACCTCGCCCACCAGGGCGAACCGACGGCCCATCTGGGGGTGCTCGGAGTCGTGGCGCAGGTTCACCACCGTCAGGTCCAGACCGGGGTCCTCGCCCCGGCCGCCCCCGCGCAGCGGGGAGGGCACCCCTGCCCCGCCCCAGCCGGCCACCTCGTTGTGGCACAGCTCCGGGTAGAGGGCCCAGAACGCCGGCCGCTTGGCGTTCTCGTTCACCTGGGTCTTCCAGCGCAGGGCGGCCGCCGCACCGAGGGTCGTCGAGCTGTGGACCAGGGGCACGGTCCACCCGACGGCCTCGGCCACCGCCGCGGCCGGGCTGGCCGCCGACAGCAGCTCCTCCCGGCGCCGCCGGAGCTGGAGCACGGCCAGGTCGATCCAGTGGGTGGCGCCGGGGAACAGCCCGATGCGCTCCAGGATGACCAGCAGGGGGATCGCCATGGACCCGATGGCGGCCCGGGGTTGGGGGAC
>DASQQH010000070.1:0-4891 GCA_035643555.1 Acidimicrobiales bacterium
ATCGCGGTGCTCGCCGTGCTGGTCGTGTGGTTCAAGTGCACCCGACCCACGCCCGAGCAGTACGAGCGGGCGAGGGCCGCAGCGCCCGCCGAGGGGGCTGTCACCTCCCCGGTGACCGGGCCCGGAGCGGTGACGACCTGAGGCGCGACGCTGCGCCGGTGCGCTGACCGGGAGGCTGGCGTGCGGTGGCAACCGCACGCCAGCCCCTGGTCAGTTCCAGGTGGGGTGACCAGCGGGGGGTCAGGCGACCCCGGCACGACCACGCAACCGGCGGGGTCGGAGGCGAGGTGGGCCGCGCTCGGCGGCCGCCGACGCCTCCCAGGGCGGGCACGGCCCCACCGGTGTTCGCGGTCCGGATCGGCCCGGGGGGGACGGCGACCCCGGGTATCATGGGTCGTCGTGGCCCGTAGGATCCGTAGCGGCGTTCGGCTCTCGCCATGACCAGGGACAGGGCGCATGCCCCTCGCTCCGGGCCGGGTCTGGATGGCGACGTCGACGCCGGTGGTGCGGGTGGGGGCGTCGACGGCGACGGGGGAGGGCGCGACAGGCTCGCCGAGGAGGATGCGGCCTCGGCGCTGGCGCTGGAGGCGCTCGACACCGATGTGAGCCTGACCTCGAGCGCCTACGGCGCGCTCAAGGCAGCCATCATGGCCATGCGCATCTACGACCGGGAGGCCGACCTCCGCCTGGATGAGCGACGCCTCGCCCAGGAGTTGGGGATCAGCCGAACGCCGGTCCGCGAGGCCCTGCTGCGACTGGAGCACGAGGGCTTGGTCCGCACGGTGCCCCGGCGCGGTGTGTACGTGGTCCGCAAGACCAAGGCCGAGATCATCGAGATCATCACGGTGTCGGCGGCGCTGGAGTCGATGGCGGCCAGGCTGGCGACGGTCCGGGCCAGCGACCAGGAGATCGCCACCCTGCGCGAGTTCTTCGCCGACTTCGGCGAGGGTTCGGCCAGGGCCCATTTGGACGAGTACTCCCATGCCAACCTGCGGTTCCACCAGCGGATCGTGGAGATCAGCCACTCGCCCCTGCTGGGACGGATGGTCGGCTCCCTGCAGGTGCACATGCGGGCCATCCGGGGGCGCACGATGGGGGACGAGGACCGGGTCGCCCGCTCAATCGTCGACCACTTCCACATCATCGAGGCGTTGGAAGGCCGGGACATCGAGGGCGTCGAGTCCCTGGTAAGGGATCACGCCCTCAGCCTGGCGAGGCACGTGGCGGACCACGTCACGTACCTCGACTGACGCGGCCTCCGGCCGTCGTCACCGAGCACCCGCCGCACCACACCCCCACGCCGGTCGTCGCCTGGCGCGCCGGATCCCCGAGGCTCCGCCACGACGCGGGAAGGGCTGGCTCTGGTGTCTGGTATGTGGTATACCTAACACCAACAGGCGAACAACAGGGGGAAGCCCGATGCCGCTCATCGTTGCGTACCTGGTGGTGGCCCTCTGCCTGGGGGCCGTGCTGGCGTTCTGGCCTCATCCAGGTCGTGCCGGCCAGCTCGCCCGGCAGCGCCGACAACAGCTGCGGGCCGGCGAACTGCCGGCGGTGGGCCGGCGAGGGATGATGGGCCCCCCACCCGAGGGGTGGGACTGACGTGACCTGCGACATCCACCCGATGTCTGAGTGGTATGTTGCATACCACTGAGCCAAATCGACGCGTGACCAGCGTCACACGTTCTGCTGTAGTAGGGGATGTGGAGTGGGATCACAGGCGCCGGGCCACTCCGGAGCGTCGGCGGGGGGGCAGGGCAGCCGACGGGTGGGACCGGGCCCGGGCCGGCGCGTGGGATCAGCGACCCGTCGGGACGCTGGCCCCGGCAGGGAAGCTCCGCCGACAGGACAAGAGGAGGAACCGATGCCCAAGGCCTATACCAGGCTGACCGAGCCACTCGTCCGGGAGGCAGGCGAGCTGCGCCCGGCGTCCTGGGAGGAGGCCCTCGACCGGGCGGCCACAGGGCTCCAGGTGGCCGCCGACCAGGGCGGCGGTCGCTCCTATGGCATGTTCAGCTGCTCCAAGGCCACCAACGAGATGAACTTCGCCGCCCAGAAGTTCGCCCGGGTGGTGATGGGGTCCAACAACGTCGACAGCTGCAACCGCACCTGACACGCACCTAGCGTCGCCGGTCTGGCGGCGGTGTTCGGGGCGGGCGGGGGTACCACCTCCTACCAGGAGGTCGAGGAGACCGACCTCATCATCCTGTGGGGGTCCAACGCCAGGGAGACCCATCCGATCTTCTTCCACCACGTGCTGAAGGCCCTTCGCCGGGGTGCCCGGCTGTACGTCATCGACCCCCGCCGTACGGACTCGGCCCAGTGGGCGGACGGCTGGCTGGGACTCGACGTGGGCTCGGACATCGCCCTGGCCCACACCATCGCCCGGGAGATCGTCCACGCCGGCCTGGCCAACGAGGCCTTCATCAATCGGGCCACCACCGGGTTCGACGAGTACCTGGGGGCGATCGAGGACTGGACCCTGGAGCGGGGGGAGGCCGAGACCGGCGTGCCGGCTGGCCTCATCGCCGAGCTCGCCCACGCCTACGCCCGGGCGGACCGGGCCGTTCTGTGCTGGACGCTCGGCATCACCGAGCACCACAACGGCACCGACAACGTGCGGGCCCTCATCAACCTGGCCCTGCTCACCGGCCACGTGGGCCGCTACGGCTCGGGGCTGAGCCCGCTGCGGGGCCAGAACAACGTGCAGGGCGGCGGGGACATGGGGGCCATCCCCAACAAGCTTCCCGGGTTCCAGGACACCACTGACGACGCCGCCCGGGGGAAGTTCGAGGCCGCCTGGGGCGTCTCCCTGCCCGCCCCCCACGGCTGGCACCTCTCGGCGATGCTGGAGGCGATGGAACGGCGCGAGCTGACCGCTGCCTACATCATCGGGGAGAACCCCGCCCAGTCCGAGGCCGACGCCCACCGCACCGAGGCCCTGCTCTCGGGCCTGGACCACCTGGTGGTCCAGGACATCTTCCTCACCCGCACCGCCGCCCTGGCCGACGTGGTCCTGCCCGCCTCGGCCACCTGGTGCGAGGCCGAGGGCACGGTCACCTCCTCGGAGCGCCGGGTCCAGCGGGTGCGCAAAGTGATGGACCCACCGGGGGAGGCCAGAGACGACCTGGCCATCATCTACGCCCTGGCGGCCCGGATGGGCCACGACTGGGGGGAACCCTCGGCCCAGGCGGTGTGGGACGAGTGCCGGGCACTCTCGCCCATGCACGCCGGGATGAGCTATCCCCGCCTCGAGGCCCTGGGCGGCATCCCCTGGCCCTGCTGGCACGAGGACCATCCGGGTGAGCTCTACCTGCATGCCCGGCTGTGGCGGGAGCCCCTGGAGGGTCCTCCGGCCCCCTTCGCCGCCGTGGTCCACGACCCCCCCGTCGACGCCCTGGACGAGGACTTCCCCATCCGGTTGACGACCGGTCGGCGGCTGGACTCGTTCAACACCGGCGTGCAGACCGGGGGCTACGCCTCCCCCCTGCGCCGGTCCGAGGCCCTGGTGCTGTCCCCCGAGGACGCCCTGTCCTACGGGGTGGCAGAGGCCGAGGTGGTCAAGGTGACCTCCCGGCGGGGCTGGGTGGAGGCACCCGTGCGGATCGACCCCTCGCTGCGACCAGGCCTTGCCTTCATGACGCTTCACTTCCAGGACGAGGTGATGACCAACTTCCTGACGATCGACGCGACCGATCCCAAGGCGGGCACCGCGGAGTTCAAGGCCACGGCCATCCGCCTGGAGAAGATCCCCGCTCCGGCCGTCGCCCCCAACGGGGCCGCCGCCGTGGCCGAGGCGGTGTCCTGATGGACCTGAAGGCCATCGAGACCGGGCCCACCGACGCGGAGCGGGAGGCCGTCGACGCCCTCCTCGGCCCCCCGGAGACCTCCTGGGAGGGTGGCCTGGTGCGCTCCGACGTCGACGGCCACGCCGCCCGGGGGGGCCTCGCCCAGGTCTCCGCCCGCCGCCGCCAGCTCCTGCCCGCCCTGCAGGCGGTCCAGGCCCGAGTGGGGTGGATCAGCCCAGGGGCGCTTGGCTACCTCTGCCGGCGCCTGGAGGTCCCTCCGGCCGAGGCCTACGGGGTGGCCAGCTTCTACGCCCTGTTCTCCCTGGAGCCCCACCCGCCCGTGGTGGCCCACGTGTGCGACGACATCGCCTGCCTCGTGGGGGGCGCGGCGCACCTCTGCGCCGCCCTGGAGGAGACCGTCGGCCCGGCGGGTAACGGCGAGGGGACCGGCAACGGGAAGGCCCCGCCCGGGGAGGGAAGCGCCCGGTTCACCTGGTCGAGGAGCCCCTGTCTGGGGCTGTGTGACCGGGCCCCCGCCGCCCTGGTGGTGGGGGCGGGGCCCGAGGCCCGCCAGGAGGTCCTGGCCCCCACCTCGCCCGAGGAGGTGGCCGCCACCTGTGCCCAGGTGGCAGACGCCGTGGCTGCCGGGGACCACCGGGACAACGGTGCCCAGCCCCGGGCGGTCCCCCCGCCGGTGGCCGAGGTGCCCCAGGCCGGCTCGGGGGACCTTCGCCTGCTTGCCCGGGCCGGGCGCTACGACCCGGGGAGCGTGGACGACTACCGGAGCCGTGGGGGCTACCAGGCCCTGCGGCGCGCGGTCACCGTCGGGCCCGAGGGGGTGCTGGCCGAACTCGCCGAGTCCAACCTTCTCGGCCGGGGCGGCGCCGCCTTCCCCATCGGGCGCAAGTGGGACTCGGTGGCCCGGGCCCCCGACCGTCCCCATTACCTCGTGTGCAACGCCGACGAGTCGGAGCCGGGGACGTTCAAGGACCGGATCCTGATGGAGAGCGACCCGTTCGCCGTGGTCGAGTCGATCGCCGTCGCGTGCGTCGCGACGGGCAGCGAGAAGGCGTTCGTCTACGTGCGCGCCGAGTACCCGCTGG
>DASQQH010000071.1:0-4912 GCA_035643555.1 Acidimicrobiales bacterium
GGGCCCCCCGGGCCCGCGCCTGCTCCAGGGCCCCCAGGGTGAGGGCCTCCCCCACGCCCATCCCCCGTGCCCCCTGGTCCACGACGACGTCCTCGATCCAGGCCCTGACGCCGGTTGGGATGGGGAACACCGCCAGCGTCAGGGTCCCCACGATCGGTCCCTTCCCCCCGCTCCCGTCCGGGTCGGCCCGGGCCACCAGCAGCGTGATCGCCGGCGAGGCGATCAGGGCGGCCAGCTCCCCGGGGCCCGGCGGGGGGGTGGAGGAGGACAGCTGGGGGACAAGGGCGGCGAACGACGCGACCAGCTCGTCGTCGACGCCCGCCACCTCCTCGACCACCACGTGCTTCCCGGCGGCTCGCCCACCCCGGGTCTGGTCGACGGATCCGGACTCGGTCACCGGCAGACGCCTCCCTGGCTCGCCAACGCCCCGGGCTGTGGAGTGTAGTGGTGCCATGCGCATCCGAGGATCGACAATCGTGGTCACCGGCGCCTCCTCGGGGATCGGCCGGGAGGCGGCGGTCCGCCTGGCCCGGGACGGGGCCAGGGTGTGGGCGGTGGCCCGGAACGAGGGGCGACTGCGCCAGCTGGCCGCCACCCAGCCAGGCATCGTCCCCCTGCGGGCGGACGTCAGCGTGGAGCACGACCGGGCCGCCTTGGTCGACGCCGTGGCGGCCGAGGGCCCCCTCGACGTCCTGGTCAACAACGCCGGACTGGGCTGGACCGGCCTGGTCGAGGACATGCCCGCCGCCGAGGTCCGCGCCCTGTTCGAGATCAACGTCCTGGGCCTGATCGACCTGACCCAGCGGGTCCTGCCGGGCATGCTCGAGCGCCGGCGGGGCCATATCGTGAACGTGGGCTCGGCCGGGGGATGGGTCGCCGTCCCCCCCATCACCGTGTACTCCGCCACCAAGTTCGCCGTGGCCGGGTTCACCGAGGGCCTCCGCCGGGAGGTGCAGGGCAGGGGGGTGACCGTCTCCCTGGTGAGCCCGGGCCCCCTCCGCACCGAGTTCCTGGGAAGGGCCCAGGGGGTGAGCGACGACCAGGGTGTGCCCGTGACGGGCGGGAGCCCGCTGCCGGGCTCCCTCGGTGCCCGGGCCATCGTCGCCTCGATCCGGCGGAGCGGCCTCCCCGGCTGGAGCACGATCGCCGTCCCCCGTCCGGTGGGGCTGACCCGCCTGGGGGCCCTCCCCGGGGTGGACCGCCTGGTCGACGCGGGGGCGCTGGTGTCCCGGCTGCCGGGGTTCCTTCGGCGGCCCGGCGGCGGTGGCCCCGAGGCGGGCGGCGGCGGTGCCGACGGCTGAGCCGGCGCTCGCGTCGGCCGTCCGCTACCTGGGGGTGGACCTGGCCTGGCGGGACTCGGATCCCGCCAGGCCGGCCAACGAGACCGGCGTGGTGGCCCTCGACCCCTCGGGGACCGTCCTCGACGCCGGCTGGACCCGGGGTGTCGAGGTGACCGCCCACTGGATGCAGGCCTGGTCCCTCCCCCACACGGTGGCCTTCGTCGACGCCCCCCTGGTGGTCGCCAACGACGCCGGGCAGCGGGTCTGCGAGACCGAGCTCGGACGCTGCTACGGCGCCTGGAAGGTGTCGGCGAACTCGACGAACCGGTCCACCCCCGCCCAGGCGGGGGTACGCCTGCGGCGTGTCCTGGAGGGGCGGGGGTGGCACTACGACGACGGGTGCCGAGGGCCCCCGGCCGGGGGGCGGTCCCTCTCGGAGTGCTACCCCTACACCACCCTGGTCGGCAGCCCCGAGCTCGGCTACGACCGTGAGCGGCCCCGCTACAAGCGCCCGCCGCGGGGACAGGCGCCCCGGCGCTTCGCCGCCGCCCGGGCGGCGGCCTGCGACGACCTGGTCGCCAGGCTGGCCGGCCTTGCCGCTGTCCGCCCGCCCCTGGACCTCAGCTCCCACGTGGCGTGCCGGGCCCTGGTCGACCGCCCCTCACCGCTCGCGCCCCGGGCCTACAAGCACCGGGAGGACCTGATCGACGCCGCGCTGTGCGCCTGGACCGCGGCGGTGTGGGCCGAGTGGGGCCCGGCCCGGTGCCAGGTCCTCGGCGCGGCGGACGGGACCCTGGACGAGGGGGGCCGGGGGGCGACGATCATCGCCCCCGCCCGCCCCGACCAGCGACGCCCTCCCCGACGGCGCCCGAGCCCTACAGCTGCACGCCCCGGGTGAGGGCCCCGTCGACCACCAGGTTGGTGCCCATGATGAAACTGGCCGCCGGGCTGGCCAGGAACAGGACCGCCCGGGCCACCTCCTCGGGCCGGGCCATGCGCCCGGTGGGGTTCAGCGACAGGGCGTGGTTGTAGAGATCGGGATTGGTGTCCCTGATCGTCTCCCACACCCCGCCCTCGAAGAACACGTTGCCCGGTGAGACGGTGTTGGCCCGGATGCCCTTCGGGGCCAGCTGGTAGGCAAGGGCCTGGGTGTAGTGGACCAGGGCCGCCTTGGACGCCCCGTAGGCGCCGGCGGCGAAGTCGATCTCCCGGCCCGAGACGCTGGAGACGGTCACGATGGCCGGGGCCGGGCTCTGCTCCAGGTAGGGCAGCGCCGCCTCGACCAGGTGCACCGCGCCCATCACGTCGATCTGGTAGCTGTCACGCCAGTGCTCCTCGCTGGTCCCGATCGCCAGGGCACTGGGGTTGGCCACGGCGACGTCGACCGAGCCGAGCTCCTGGGCGACCTGGTCGATCCAGGCCTTCACCCCCGGCCCGTCGGCGACGTCGACGGCGCTGCCGGTGGCCCGCACCCCCGCGTCGGTCAGGGCCTTCACCGCGGCGGTGACGTCGGGCGCCGTCCGGGCGCACAACGCGATGTTGGCGCCCTCGGCGGCGAAGGCGTCGACGATGTAGCGCCCGATGCCCCGGGTGCCCCCCGTGACCACCACCGACAGCCCCTTCAGCTGTAGATCCATGACACCTCAACCTCCTCGGTCGGGGGCGGGGCCGGTGACACCGGGCCCGCCCGGTTCGAGAGCGGCGATCACCGCCCTGCCATGAGCTCCGCCGCCAACCCGGTCAGGTGGCGGTGGATCCCCTCGTAGGCCTCCGTCGGCGGCAGGAACTCCTTCGGGGCCTTGACCACCGAGCTGTAGTTCACGTCGACCACGTTGGCCAGCGGCGCCAGGCTCACCTGGGTGAGGAGCTGGTAGGCGTCCATCTCGTCCAGGCCCTCCAGCTCCTGGAGCCAGCGCACCATCTCCACCTGTGCCGAGCGCCAGGCGTCCTCGAGCGGCCGGCTGGAGCCCACGGCGCCCAGCACGTCCCCGTGCTCGAACCGGGGCCAGGTGGGAGCCCGGCCCTTCAGGAGCTCGACGATGAGGACCACGTCCATGGCCCCCTCGACGGCGGTCCCGCACGCCTCGCCCTCACCCTGGCGGTAGTGTCCGTCACCCACCGAGAACAGGGCGCCCGGGACGTTCACCCCCAGGTAGCAGGTCACCCCGGCCCGCAGCTCCGGGGTGTCCATGTTCCCGCCGAACTTGTCGGGCACCAACGCCGACCGGGCCTCCCCGGCGGCGGGGGCCACGCCCATGGTGCCCAGCATCGGTTGCAGCGGCAGCTCCAGGTGGTGGTTGCTGTGCGCGGCCTCGAACCCCAGGGTCCGGCGGGACCGGTCCAGCTGGTAGATCCAGGTCACCTCGGGCAGCGGCTGCTGCAGGGTGGCGGTCCGATCCGTGCTCGTGAGGCCACCGAAGAAGGGGATCGTGGTCGAGGCCCCCCAGTCGCGGGCCGGCTCGAGGTCCACCACGTGCAGGACCAGACAGTCACCGGGCTCGGCCCCCTCGACGTAGAAGGGCCCGGTCTGGGGGTTGACGAAGGGCATCTCCAGGGCGGCGCTGGGCAGGTCGGTGGCCTGGCGGAGCCGTCCGGCGAAGGCGTCCTCGGTCCACAGCTTGAGGGCCGTCCCGGGCCGCACCCGAAGGACCGGCGTCACCCCTCCGAAGGTCCACGCGAACTGCTCGGGCTTGGGGACGAACTCGACGATGTCCATGACGCACGATACCCAGGTCCGCGGCCCCGAGCGGACCCCCGGCCCGTACGCCGGGCGCTCCGACGCCGGTAGCCTGGGGCAAGTGGATGTCGTGCGCTGGCAACAGCGGCCACGCCTGCGCCGCCCGGTGCTGATGGTGGCCTTCGCCGGCTGGAACGACGCGGCCGACGCGGCGACCGGGGCGGCTGACTACCTGGCGCAGTCCTGGCAGGCGCGGACCTTCGCCGACCTGGACCCCGAGGAGTTCTTCGACTTCACGGTGACCCGCCCCCAGATCCGGCTGGAGGACGGACTGACACGCCGGCTGGAGTGGCCCACCACCACGCTGGCGGCGGCGTCGGTACCCGGCGCGGACCAGGATCTCGTGCTGTTGCGTGGGCCGGAGCCGGGCCTGCGGTGGCGCACCTATGCCCAGGCGGTCCTGGGGGTGGCCAACGACCTCGGCGTCGAGCTGGTGGTGGGCCTGGGGGCCCTCCTCGCCGACGTGCCCCACACCCGCCCGGTCAAGGTCACGGGCACGGCGATGGACCAGGGCTTGGTGGACCGCCTGGGGCTCCGCCGCTCCCGGTACGAGGGTCCCACTGGCATGCTCGGGGTGCTCCACGACGCCTTCGCCGGGGCGGACATCCCCACGGCCTCCCTGTGGGCCGCCGTTCCCCATTATGTGGCCCAGAGCCCCTCACCCAAGGCCACCCTCGCCCTGGTCGAGCACGCCGCGGCCCTGCTGGGCACCTCGGTCGACGCCACCGACCTCCAGGTGGCGGCCTCGTCCTACGAGCGCCAGGTCGACGAGCTGGTGGCGGCCGACGAGGACGCCGCCGCCTCCGTGGCTCGCCTCGAAGAGGCGGGGGACGAGGACGACGACGAGGAGCATATGGCCTCGGGCGGCGAGCTGGCCGACGAAGCCGCCCGGTTC
>DASQQH010000072.1:0-5308 GCA_035643555.1 Acidimicrobiales bacterium
CCTCCTACCACCACCCCCACTCGGTGGTCTCCTACGCCCCCGGCAACGCCGCCGCGGCCACCACCGTGGCCGGCCACGTCCCCGGCGGGGCCACCACCGTGGTCGACCCCCACCTCCAGGGGGCGGCGGTGGTCCTCACCACCGGGTCCACCTACGCCCACTCGGGCTCCCCGCCCCCCTCCACCACCCGACCGCCGCCCGGCCCGGGCGCCGCCGCCGGGCCGGCTCCGGCCAAGTCCCTCGGGACCACCAAGCCCCCGCCATGGGATCCCACCGCCTGCCACTGACCCCGGGGCGGCGCCGATGAAGGGGCTCATCCTGGCCGGGGGGGCGGGGACGCGGCTGCGGCCGATCACCCACACCAGCGCCAAGCAGCTGGTGCCCGTGGCGAACAAGCCCATCCTCTTCTACGGCCTGGACGCCATGGCCGAGGCCGGCATACGGCGGGTGGGGATCGTGGTGGGCGACACCAGGGCCGAGGTCCAGGCGGCCGTGGGGGACGGGTCCCGGTGGGGCCTGGACGTCACCTGGATCCCCCAGGACCGGCCCCTCGGCCTGGCCCACTGCGTGCTGATCGCCCGGCAGTTCCTGGCCGACGAGGACTTCGTCATCTACCTCGGTGACAACCTCTTGACCCAGGGCATCGCCGGACTGGTGACCTCCTTCGAGGCCGAGCGGGACCGGTTGGCCCAGTCCCTCGAGGGCCTGGCGACGGGCGAGGCCGACAAGGTGCCCGCCGCCCAGATCCTCCTGGCCCGGGTGAGCGATCCCCACCGGTTCGGGGTGGCGGTCCTGGACCAGGCGGGGGAGGTGACGGACCTGGTGGAGAAGCCCGCCGACCCCCCCTCGGACCTGGCATTGGTGGGGGTCTACGTGTTCGACCCCCATATCCACCAGGCGGTGGCGGCCATCACCCCCTCGGCAAGGGGGGAGCTTGAGATCACCGACGCCATCCGATGGCTCCTGCGCCGCGGGCACCGGGTGCGCTGCCAGGTGGTGGAGGGCTACTGGAAGGACCTGGGCGAGCTCGAGGCGCTCCTGGAGGGCAACCGGTTGGTCCTCGAGTCCCTCCCGCCCCGGGTCGAGGGGACCGTCGACGAGGGATCCCGGATCGAGGGGCGGGTGATCCTCGAGGCGGGCTCCCAGCTGGTGCGCTCGACGGTCCGGGGCCCGGTGATCATCGGCGAGCGGACACGCGTGGAGGACAGCTTCATCGGTCCCTTCACGGCCATCGCGAGCGACTGCGAGATCCTCCGCTCGGAGGTGGAGCACTCGGTGGTGCTGGACGGGAGCCGGGTGGTCGACGTGGGCCGGATCGAGGACTCCCTGATCGGACGGGAGGTGTCGGTGCTTCGGACCGCGGGCCGGCCCCGGGCCTCCCGGCTCATGGTGGGGGACCACTCCTGGGTTGATCTGGGCTGAGGGAGGGGGCACGCGCCGGGCCAGCGCCCGGGCCCGGGACTCGGTAGCCTGGGAGGCCCGATGGCACCTCCCACACTCCTGGTGACCGGCGGCGCCGGGTTCATCGGGTCCAACTTCGTGCGCCACTGGGTGGACAGCCGCCCGGGGCGGGTGGTGGTCTACGACGCCTTGACCTACGCCGGGAGCCGGACCAACCTGGCGGACCTGCCCGATCGCGTGCGCCTGGTCCATGCCGACGTGTGCGACCTGGAGCGCGCCCGGGCGACCATGGAGGACGAGGAGGTGGACGTGGTGGTCCACTTCGCCGCCGAGTCCCACAACAGCGTGGCTGTTGTGGATCCGGGCCGGTTCTTCGCCACCAACGTGATCGGCACCCAGACGCTGCTGGAGGCCGCCCGCCGGGCGGGGGTGGGGCGCTTCCACCACGTCTCCACCTGTGAGGTGTACGGGGACCTCGACCTGGAAGCCGGGGAGGCGTTCACCGAGATCTCCCCCTACCGGCCCCGGACGCCCTACAGCGCCTCGAAGGCCGGCGCGGACCACGCCGTGCGCGCCTACTACGAGACCTACGGGCTGCCGGTCACCATCACCAACTGCTGCAACAACTACGGCCCCTACCAGTTCCCCGAGAAGCTGATCCCCCTGTTCACGACGCGGGCGTTGGACGGGCGGTCCCTGCCCCTGTACGCGTCGACCGCCAACCGGCGGGAGTGGCTCCATGTGGCCGACCACTGCCTGGCCATCGAGGCGGTCCTCGACCGGGGGCGGGTGGGGGAGACCTACCACGTGGGGAGCGGGCGGGAAGCCAGCATCGACGAGGTGGCCGACCTGGTCCTGGCAGCGACCGGACGGCCGGCGGGCCTGAAGGAGGTGGTGGCCGACCGTCCCGGCCACGACCGCCGCTACCTGCTCGACGCCACCAAGGCCACCAGCGAACTCGGGTGGCACCCCCGGGTGGCCTTCGAGCAGGGCCTCGCCGACACCGTGGCGTGGTACGCGGCGAACCGGGGCTGGTGGGAGCCCCTCCTGGGCCGGGCACCGGTGCAGGAGGAGGACTGGGCACCCCCCGCCGGTGACCACCGGGGCCCGCTGGTCGGCTGAGCCCGATGGTGCGCGTCCTCATCACCGGTGCCGGGGGGCAGCTGGGCCAGGCGGTGGCCGCGGCGTTCACCGGCACCTGCGAGGTGGTCGGCCTGGACCACGCCGCCCTGGACGTGGCCGATCGGGACGCCGTCCTCCAGGCCACAGGCGCCCTTCGGCCTCACGTGGTGGTGCATGCGGCGGCCTGGACCGCGGTGGACGCCTGCGAGGAGGACCCCGAGCGGGCCTACCGGGTCAACGCCCTGGGCACCAGGCACCTTGCCGAGGGCGCCGAGCAGGTCGACGCGCACCTGTGCTACGTCTCCACCGACTACGTCTTCGACGGTCGAACACGGCGGCCCTACACCGAGTGGGACGACGCCAACCCCCTGTCGGTCTACGGGCGCTCCAAGCTGGGGGGTGAGCGCGCCTGCCCTCCCGGGGCCACGATCGTGCGGACCTCCTGGCTGTCGGGTGCCACGGGGGCCGGCACGGCCCGCGTCGTCCTGGACCTCGCCGCCCGGCAGCGCGCGCTGCGGTTCGTTGACGACCAGTGGGGCTCGCCCACCGTGGCCACCGACCTCGCCGGGGCGCTGCGCCGCCTGGCCATCGAGCGTCGCCCCGGGGTGTTCCACGTGACGAACCAGGGCGAGGCCACCTGGTACGGGTTCGCCCGGGCGGTCCTGGCGGCGGCAGGGGAGGACCCCGACCGGGTGGAGCCGGTGACGAGGGCCGAGCTGCAACCGCCCCGGCCCGCTCCTCGCCCCGCCTACTCGGTCCTCGACAACCTGGCCCTGCGCTGCTCCGGGCTGCCCCTGCTCCCGGACTGGCGGGAGTCGGTGGAGGCGCTGGTGAAGGAGCTGTGCCGGTGAGGCCCACGGCGCCACCCGACGGGCTGGCGCCGCGGGCCGGGAAGGGCGCCCCGGCCCCCGGGGCAGGGTCGGCCGGGCCACGCCCGGACGTCGGGGCGGTGATCGTCAACTACAACGCCGGCGACCACCTCCTGGCCTGTGTCGCCAGCCTGCGTGTCGAGGGCGTCGACCAGATCGTGGTGGTCGACAACGGGTCGGTGGACGGCTCGTGCCGGGCGCTGCAGGAGGCCGATCCGGCCGTTCGCGTCCTGTGCCCGGGGGCCAACCTCGGCTACGGGGCGGGCGCCAACCTGGGTATCGGGGAGATCACCAGCGAGCTGGTCCTGGTGGGAAACCCCGACATCGTGGTCCAACCGGGGGCGGTGGCGGCTCTGGCGGCCACCCTGGCCGGCGATCCCGCCCTGGGCGTGGTGGGTCCCAGGGTCGAAGAGGCCGACGGCTCGCTCTACCCCTCGGCGAGGACCTTCCCCTCACTGGTCGATGCCCTGGGGCACGGGTTCCTGGGCATGGTGGCGCCGGGCAACCCCTTCAGTCGCCGGTACACGATGGCCGACTGGGACCACGCCGACGCCCGGGAGGTCGATTGGGTCTCGGGTGCCTGCTTCCTCGCCCGGCGCAGCGTGCTGGAGACGCTCCAGGGCTTCGACGAGGCGTACTTCATGTACTCCGAGGACGTGGACCTGTGCTGGCGAACCAGGCAGGCGGGCTGGCGCGTGGCGTTCCAGCCCGCGGCGGGTGTCAGCCACATCCAGGGCGTGTCGGCGGAGCACCACCCCTACCGGATGATCCTGGCCCACCACCGCTCCCTCCTGCGGTTCGCCTCCCGGACGACCACCGGATGGCAGCGGGGCCTCCTTCCGGCCATGGCCGCCGGCCTCGGTCTCCGGGCGGGCCTGGTCGCGCTCGATCGGTGGCGGGCCGATGGCGTCCACGCCGCCACCAGGGGCGGTCGACGCCAGCTCTGACAACCCGGACACTAGGGTGAGGCCGGACCATGGCTCGAGGATCGGTCGGCAGGAAGGTTGCCCGGGCGGCGAGGACGGGGGGAAGCCGGACCCGTCGGCGACGGACGCCGGTGGGCTTCTACGCGACCCTGGTGCTGATCGTCCTCCTGGGCGTGGCGAGCGTCGGCTTCAGCCGGTACCAGGTCCAGCACCCTCCCAAGCCCACCCCACCGACCGTCCACGACCACTGGCACGAGGCCTACGCCATCGACATCTGCGGGAAGATCCAGCCCAACCTCCCCCAGAACCCGAACCTCCAGGTGGCGGGGATCCACACCCACGGCAAGGGCGTGATCCACGTCGAACCCTTCTCGGTGGCCAACCCGGGCCCCTTCGAGGGCCACAACGCCACCCTGGGCCGCTTCGTGCGCAGCTATCCGGGATTGACCCTGACCAGCTCCGAGCTCGGCTACCCGAAGAAGCGGACCTGGCACAACGGCGACCGCTGCGGGACCAAGCCGGGTCGGGTGCAGGTCAAGGTGTGGAACAGCCTGGCCGACACCACCGGCCACACGGTGGCCAATCCGGACAAGCTGCTCCTCGAGAACGGCCAGCTCATCACCGTTGCCTTCGTCCCCGCCGGGGCCCCGATCCCGCGGCCACCGCATGCCGCCGTCAAGGCGCTGCTGGCGGCCATGGGCTCGACAGGCAACGGCCCCGGCACCTCGACGCCCTCCACCACCCCGGCCGGGCCACCCACCACCCACCCCGGCGGGGGCCCGCCGACCCAGGGCACCACCAAGCCGTGAGGGCGGTCGTGCTGGTGGGGGGGGAGGGAACGCGGCTGCGGCCGCTCACCCTGGACACCCCCAAGCAGATGCTGGCGGTGGTCGAGGCCAGGATGATCGAGCGGGTCCTCGACCATCTGGCCCGCCACGGCGTGGACGAGGCGGTGCTGTCGCTCGGCTACCGCCCGGACGCGTTCGCAAC
>DASQQH010000073.1:0-2870 GCA_035643555.1 Acidimicrobiales bacterium
CCTCCTACCACCACCCCCACTCGGTGGTCTCCTACGCCCCCGGCAACGCCGCCGCGGCCACCACCGTGGCCGGCCACGTCCCCGGCGGGGCCACCACCGTGGTCGACCCCCACCTCCAGGGGGCGGCGGTGGTCCTCACCATCGGGTCCTCCTACGCCCGTCCCGGGTCTCCCCCGCCCCCCTCGACCGCCCGACCGTCGGCCGGCCCGGACGCCGCCCCCGGCGCCGCCCAGCTCCCCCCCTGGGACCCGAGGGCCTGCACCTGACCGCCGACCGCCGGCCGCCCCGCCGCACCCGACGGCGCCGAGGGCCGTGGTCAGGGCTGAACGAGCCGAAGGGGCACACCACCGCCGACCAGGGGACGACACCCGGGACCGCCTGGTCCCGGGTGCGCACGGCGGTGGTGGCCGTGCTCGCCGTCCAGGCCGCGGGGACCCTCGGCTACTGGGGCCTCGGCCTGTCCCCCCTGGACGCCTGGTACCAGACGGTGACCACCGTCTCCACGGTGGGCTTCCGGGAGCTGTTCCCCCTCACCACCGCCGCCAAGGCGTTCACGATCGCCCTCGTCCTGGTCGGCGTGGCCACCACGCTCTACATGTTCGGGGTACTGCTGGAGGCCGTCATCGAAGGCCAGCTGGCCGAGCTCCTCGGGAGGCGACGCATGGGACGCAGGATCAGCGAGCTCAGGGACCACGTGATCCTGTGCGGCTGGGGCCGTACCGGGCGATCGGTCGCCAGCCACCTCGCCGCCGACGGCCAGGCCCTGGTGGTGGTCGATCGGGACGCCGCCCTGCTGGAGGACGCCCCGAGCCCCACGCTGGTCGGTGACGCGACCGACGACGAGGTGCTCCGCCAGGCCGGGATCGAGCGGGCCCGGGCCCTGGTCGCCGCGGTCAGCAGCGACGCCGACAACCTCTACCTCACCCTGAGCGCCCGAAGCCTCCGCCCCGACCTGTTCATCGTGGCCAGGGTGCGGGTGGCGGCGTCGGAGGACAAGCTCCGGCGGGCCGGCGCCGACCGGGTGGTCAACCCCCAGGCCATCGGGGGCCGCCGGATGGCGGCCATGCTCCTCCAGCCCCACGTCGCCGAGTTCGTGGACGTGGTGACCCCCGGGACGGCCCTGGAGTTCCGCCTGGCCGAGCTCCCCGTCGGGGAGGAATCGGCCCTCGCCGACCACACCTTGGCCGAGAGCCACCTGCGGTCCCGGACCGGCGCCCTGGTCCTGGCGCTGCGGGAGCCCGATGGCCGGTTCAACCCGAACCCGCACCCGACCACCATGCTGGCGGCAGGCCAGATCCTGATCGCCATCGGCACCGCCGGGCAGCTCGAGGCCCTCGCCACCCTCGCCGGATAGCCGCCCCCGGCGGCACTGTCGCCGGGGGCGGCGACCCTCGGTCCCCGGCCACCCGCCCGGGCGGGGGGGCGGCGCCCTCCGCCCCAGACCGGTGACCCCTGGTTTTGCTCCCGGCACGGGGGGTTACGATATATTCCACGCTCGCAGTCCGGCCTTGGACACAGCTGGGAGGCAGGTGACCCCCACGCCAGTTCCCCGAGTACCCAGCGGTCACGGAGCGGGAGCCCAGCGGTGGCGCCGGCTCCTCCGGCCGAAGGCCCCACGGGCGGGACCCTGGCCGTCAGGGGGGGACCCGGTGGCGACGTGCCGATCGCCCGGGTCGACCCCCGCCCACCCGGGGCGACGCCGCCGGGATGCCACGCCAGGAAGGCCGGGACACCCCCGCACCCCCTCCGGCGACCTGCCCGGCGCCGGACCCTCAACGCCGTCGGGGATGGACCCGGCCGCCAGGCCGAGGCGCCAGGAGAGCGCTGGCCCACGCCCGGGGATTCCAGGGCCGTCTCCCTCCCTGTGCGGGAGGAGGTGGTCGACATGGCCTGACCGACCTTCCCCGGGCAACCCCGGGGATGGGGGCGGTGGCCCCGACGGCCCGGCAGTTGCTCCCGGATCCCACCCGCGCTGACACGAGAAAGGACGAGACCTTGGCACAAACCGAGACCGGCACCAACCGACCACTGGAACAGTCGGTCGCCGACCTGCAACAGGCCGTGGGGGAGCTCCAACGCAAGGAGACCGGCACGGCCGGGGCGCCCACCGGCGTGGTGATCGGCGCCGGCAGCGACCCGCTGGTCATGGGCCTGCCCGTGTTCTGCATCGGCTACCTGCTCCTGGGCGTGGTGTCGGTGGGGGCCCTGCCGCCCACGGCCATGGGCATCATCGTCCCGGTCCTGTTGATCGCCACGGCCTTCTTCCAGTTCCTGGCAGCGGTGTGGGCCATCATCCTGGGCGAGTCCCTGGTGGCCTCGACCTACTCGCTGTTCTCCGGGTTCTCCGCCAGCTTCGCCTTCGTGCTGCTGGGCACCCTGCACCACTGGTGGAAGATCCCCGCCGCCGACCTCACCCGGGCCGAGGCCCTGTTCTTCGGGTGCTGGTGTGTGGTGTTCATCGCCCTCACCTGGATCATGTTCACCCTGCCCATCATCTACGGGGCCCTGATGATCTTCATCGACGCCTCCCTCGGGCTGGCCGCGGGGTGGGCGGCCACCGGCAACTCCTTCTTCCTCACCTGCTCCGGAGCGGCCATCCTGGCCTTCACCTTCCTCGGCTTCTGGGCCTGGCTCAGCACGGCCTCGGTCGCCGGCGGGAGAGCCCCCCGACCGCCGCTGGGGCCGCCGCTGCGCCGCCCCGTCGGCTGATCCCGGCCCGGCCCCCGGCCCGGTGAACCGGGCCGGGGGCCGCCCGCTGCCGGGCTAGGGGACGTGGCGGCGCAGGAACTCGTCCACCCGCTCCCATACGAGGCCCGCCGAGGCGGGGTCGTACTCCTCGGGGAGGCCCGGGTCGGCGAACAGGTGGGCGG
>DASQQH010000074.1:0-8771 GCA_035643555.1 Acidimicrobiales bacterium
CGGCCGGGTGGGCCCGCCCGGTCCACCCGGCGCTCGTGGCGGGCCCCACCCGGGACCCGGCTACAGGTAGGTCCCGGAGCGCTGCCCGCCCTCCTCGGCCTGCTGGCCCGGGGGCAGGCCCCGACGGCGCATCTCCTCCAGCTGGGAGCGGGCCTGCATCTGCTGGGCGAAGAGCGTCGCCTGGATCCCGTGGAACAGGCCCTCGAGCCACCCGACCAGCTGGGCCTGGGCGATCCGCAGCTCGGCGTCGCTCGGGGTGGCCTCGTTGAACGGCAGGGCCAGGCGGTCCAGCTCGGCGGACAGCTCGGAGGACAGCCCCGTGGCCAGCTCGCGGACCGAGGTGTCGTAGATCTCCCGGAGCCGGTTCCGGCTGTTCTCGTCCAGTGGGGCCTGGCGGACCTCCTCCAGGAGCTGCTTGATCATGGAGCCGATCCGCATCACCTTGGCCGGCTCCTCCACCATCTCCCCCGGGCTGTTGCCCTTCCCGCCCTCCTGGCTGTCGCCGCCCGGGACGACCACCACGCTGGGCTGGCCGGGGCCGCCGGGGCCGGGCATGGCGGACCCCGAGCCGTCGTCGTCGGCCAGCAGCATGGCCGAGGCCTCCATCGTGGCCTCGTTGCTGGGCCGCTCGGCGGCCTCGCCCTCGGTCGCTGCGACCCCTGCCGGCCGGTGACCGACGGGTCCTGTCGATGCCACGTTCATCATCTCGATCCTGCCCTCACCTAGGGGACCCACACCAACAGGGGTACCCACATCTCCTCGGCGGTCAACGACCCGTGCCGGCTTACCAGCTTGAGCTCCCCGGTGTCGGCCGGGTCACCGAAGGCAACCGGTGCGTGGGGGACGAGGGCCACGTCGCCCAGCCGCTCCGCCACCCCTGGGCGGAGCGGGCCACCGAACCACCCCTCGTCCACCGCCTCGTCGCGGGTCCGTACCCACGCTAGGTGCCCGTAGGCCGCCCGCGCCCGCTCCGCCACGGCCTCGGTCGCCCCGGGGCGGGCGTGGAGCCAGCGGAAGCGCCCCTCACCGGACACCAGGGTCACCTCGGCGGTCACCTCGTCGGCCAGGGGCACCACCGCGTCCCCCACGGCCACCTGGCCGTGATCGGAGGTCACCACCAGGGCGACCCCGGGCGGCAGGGCGGCGGCGACCTCGGAGACCAGGCGGTCGGCGAAGGCCAGCTCCGAGCGGTAGTGCTCCTCGAGGCCCCACTCGTGGGCCACCTTGTCGATGCCGTCGTAGTAGGCGTAGATGAACGGCTCGCCCTGCCTCGCCAGCCGGGCCACCTCGACGACCAGCGACGACGGCATCCGCCACCCCCGGAGGCGGGCGCCGCCCAGATGGGCGGCGGTGAAGCCGGTCTCGGCGAACTCCGACCGGGTGACCGCCGGGGCCTCGCTGGCCCCGAACGCCGGGAGCGGCTGGAACGAGACCGGCGGCACCATCATCCGGGCGTCGCCACCGCCCACCCGCCACCGGAGCACGTTCATCACCCGGTCCTCGTCCACCCGCACGCGGTAGCCGACCACGCCGTGGACCGCGGGGGTCGTGCCGGTGGTGATGGACGTGAGCGCCGTGGCGGTGGTGGTGGGCACCACCGAGGAGATGGCGCCCCCCGACATCGCCGACAGCCCCGGGGTCAGGCCCCGGTGGGCCGCGAGCTGCTCCCAGCCCAGCCCGTCCAGGACCAGGAGCACGACCTGGCTCGCCTCCACCGCCGCCGGCGGCAGCCAGGGGGCGGGGACCTCGCCCCGCCGACCGAGGATCGCCGGCAGCACGCCCGACAGGCACGGTCCGCCGTAGTCGGGGAGGACCGGGGTCGGCACCGTCGTGGCGCCGGGGGCGCCGGGGGGCGCCTGCTCAGGTCCCACCGACGCCACCCTGGCGTGCGTGGGGGGCACCGCCGGTCCCCGGCCGGCCACCGCCGGAGCGCCAAGGACAGGGCGCCCGGGACGGCCGCCGGCCAAACGGGTACTGCGCTGGGGCCACGTCCGTCGATGGTAGTGATCCCGGCCGGCGCCCACCGCCCATCGCCCACCCCCCGGTGGCGCGACCCCAATAGCATGGGGGTCGTGAAGGTCTCGACCAGGGGTGACTACGCCAGCCGGGCGCTCCTGTCCCTGGCGCTCCACGGCGACGGCGAGCCGACCTCGGTCCACCTGCTGGCCCAGCGTACCGGCCTCCCCCAGCCCTACCTGGAGCAGATCCTCCTCGCCCTCAAGGGGGCCGGGCTGGTCCGGTCCAAGCGCGGGGTCGGCGGGGGCTACGTGCTGGCCCGGCCCTCCTCGGAGGTGACCCTGGGCCAGATCGTGAGCGCCGTCGACGGGCCCATCGTGGCGGGGGACTTCGGCGCCCCCCACGAGAACGGGGCCTGCGACCACGAGGGGCAGTGCGTCCTCCTGTCGGTGTGGTCCGACGTGGGCGCCCACATGCGCTCGCACCTGGACTCGTTCACGCTGGCCGACATGGTCGCCCGGGTCAGGGGCAACGCCGTCGCCGCGGCGCCGCTGGTGTGAGCGACCCCGAGGACGACGCACCCGGCTACCCGGAACGATGGGAGGCCGACGCCCTCCTGGCGGACGGGGGCACCGTCTTCGTCCGCCCCATCCGACCCTCCGACGCCCAGGCCATCGTCGCCCTGCACGGGCGCCTGTCGGAGGAGACCGTGTACCTCCGGTTCTTCTCCGCCCTCCCCACGCTCTCCCAACAGCTGCTCGAACGCTTCACCCACGTCGACTACGTGGACCGCATGGCCCTGGTCGCCCTGCTCGGCGACCAGATCGTGGCGGTGGCCCGCTACGACCGGATCCCCGGCAGCGAGGAGGGGGAGGTGGCGTTCCTCGTCGACGACGCCCACCAGGGGCGGGGCCTCGCCACGTTGCTGCTGGAGCACCTGGCGGCGGCCGCCAAGGAGGCGGGGATCCGCCGCTTCGTCGCCGAGACCCTGCCCCACAACCGGCGGATGCTGGGGGTCTTCCGGGCCGCCGGCTGGCGACTGGACCGGACCTTCGCCGAGGGGGTGGTCCGGGTCAGCTTCGACATCGAGCCCACCCAGGAGTCCGTCTCGGTCATGCACGACCGGGAGCGGCGGGCGGCGGCGGCGTCGGTGGCCCGACTGCTGCGCCCCCGCTCCATCGCCGTGATCGGTGCCAGCCGCCGGCCGGGCAGCATGGGCCAGGTGCTGCTGCGAAACCTGCTCATGGGGGGCTTCACCGGCACCGTGTACCCGGTCAACCCCGAGGCCCGCTCGGTGGCGAGCGTGCGTGCCTACCCGAGCGTGACCGACGTCCCCGACGAGGTCGACCTGGCGATCGTGGTCGTGCCCGCCGCCGAGGTCGCCGGCGTGGTCGAGGCGTGCGCCGTCAAGCGTGTGGGCGCCCTGGTCGTGGTCTCCGCCGGGTTCGGGGAGCTCGAGCCGGCCGGGGCCCGGGTGGAGCGGGAGCTGGTCCGCAGCGCCCGACGCAACGGGATGCGCGTGGTGGGCCCGGCGTCCATGGGCGTGGCCAACACCGACCCCGAGGTCAACATGGACGCCACCCTGTCCCCCGTCGCCCTGGCCCCGGGGCGGGTCGGCCTCATGGCCCAGTCGGGCGCCCTCGGTCTTGCCATCCTGGACGAGGCCCGCCGCCGCGGCCTGGGGGTGGCGAGCTTCGTGTCCGCGGGCAACAAGGCGGACGTGAGCGGCAACGACCTGCTCCACTACTGGGAGGGGGACCCGGGCACCGATGCGGTCCTCCTCTACCTCGAGTCGTTCGGGAACCCCCGGACCTTCGCCCGGGTGGCCCGGCGAGTCTCCCGGTCCAAGCCGATCGTCGCCGTCAAGGCGGCCCGACACCGGCTGCGCCATGGCGGCGAGACCCCCACCCGCGTGGACAGGGCGCCCCCACCGTGTCGGTGCCATCTGTCCTGGCCCTCCCCCGACGAGGCCGTCGAGGCGCTGTTCCACCGGACCGGGGTGGTCCGGGTGGACACCCTGGAGCAGCTCTTCGACGTCGCCCGGGGGCTGGTGAACCAGCCGCTCCCCGAGGGCCGCCGTGTCGGGGTGGTGGGCAACGTCGGGGGGCCGGTGCCCCTGGCGGTCGACGCCTGCGAGGGGGCCGGCCTGGAGGTTGCCACCCTCGGGGCCGACACCCAGGAGGTGCTGCGACGGGCGTGCGGGCTGGCCCATCCCCGGGTGGCGAACCCCGTCCTGCTGCCCACCACCGCCTCGTCCGCCGACTGGCAGGAGGCGGTGGGGGCCATCCTGGCCGACCCCGCCGCGGACGCGGTCCTGGCGGTGTTCGTCCCGGCGGTGGTGGGGGGCGGCGACGAGGCCCAGATGGCGGGGTGGCAGGGTGAGCCGGGCGCGCTGGCCGTGGAGTCGGCTCGGGCGGTGGCCGACGCCCTGGCGACCGCGGCCGCCAGCCAGGAGGCCGTCCGGCCCAAGCCGGTGCTGGCCACCATCCTGGCCACGCTGCCGGGGGTCCCTGCCATCCTCGGCGGCGGCGGCCGGGGCGTGCCCGCCTTCTCCTTCCCCGAGACCGCAGCGCTGGTCCTCTCCCGCATGGCCGACCACGCGGCGTGGCTCCGCCGCCCCATGGGCGTCCGCCCCGAGCTCGGCGACGTCGACCCCCAAGGGGCGCGCCGGGTGGTGACCCAGACCCTCGACCGCTTCCTGCCCCCACACGACCACAGCGAGGAGCTCACCCCACCCCACCCGGACCCTGCCCCCGAGCCGGGGGGACGGTGGCTGGAGCCGGAGCGGGCCCGGCGGCTCCTCGCCTGCTACGGCATCCACCCCCCTGCGGGCTCCCCGTCGGCCGACGGGGAGGCGGCCGAGCTGGTGCTGGGGGTGTTCCAGGACGCCTTCCTGGGCCCGCTGGTGACCCTCGGCGCCGGCAGCGAAGCGGCCCGTCGGCTCACCGCTCCCCTCGTCCGCATCCTGCCGGCGACCTGGGAGGACGCCGCCGAGCTGGTGGAGGCCGTGCCGGGGCTGGCCCCGCCGGGGAGCGACAAGGGGTGGGCCGGGGGCGGCTCGGCCCTCCAGGAGGTGCTCGTCCGCCTCGGGCGGCTGGCCGAGGACCACCCCGAGGTGGCCGAGGTCCACCTGGACCCGGTGCTGGTCACCGTCGCCGGCGTCGCCCTCGGCCAGCCCTGCGTCCGACTGGCCCCCTGGCACCCCCGGCCCGAGCTGGCCCTCCGCCGACTCCGCTAGGGCCCGGGACGGAGAGGGCCTACTCGGCGGCCACCGCCGCCCCCCGGCTCCGACGCAGGGGGACATGCACGTAGAGATCCCGCCGCTCGGGCTTGGCGACCGGCTCCTGGGGCGGCGGGGGCATCTCGTAGCGGACGTCGGCCAGGTGGTCGCCGTACTGGCGGTCGGCGTTGTAGACCTGGTTGAACTTCCAGATCATCTTGAGGAAGTTGGTCTGGCCCCGGGCCAGCTGCCGGGCGACCAGCCCGGCGGTCTGGGCCAGCGCCGACACCCCCAGGTGCTTGCGCGCCAGCACCGCCTGGGTCTTCACCAGCTCCTCGTAGAAGCGGTGCAGGGGCAGGCGGGTGGGCAGGACGGCGTGCTGGACGTCGAAGAGGCGGTAGTCGAGGGTGGTGAGGCGGCGGGCCTCGGTGAACCAGGTCTCGGTGCCGGGGTAGGGGGTCTGGACCGTGATGTTGACGATCTCGGGCACGCTCTGGGCCCACTCCCGAACGAAGCGGAAGCGCGACTCGTCCCAGTCGGGGTCGGCGATGATGTTGATGGCCACGGTGAGGCCGATCTCCCGGGCCTTCTCCAGCGCCTTGAGGTTCACGTCGGTGGTGCTCCGCTTGCGGAAGGTCTTGAGCCCCTCCTCGTCGAGGGCCTCCAGCCCGAGGAACATGTAGTTGAGCCCCAGGCGCTTCCACCGGCGGAACACCTCCTCGTTCCGGAGGAGGATGTCGCACCGGGTCTCGAGGTAGTACTCCTTGCGCACGTTGCGCCGCTCGAGCTGGGCTGCGATCTCGTCGCCGTCCTCGGGCCTGATGAAGGCCACGTCGTCGACGATGAACACACCGGGCTCCCTGATCCGGGCCATGTCCTCGGCGGCGGCCTCCGGGGAGAGCTTGCGGTAGCTCCGCCCGTAGAAGGTCCAGGCGCTGCAGAACGAGCAGTCCCAGGGGCAGCCCCGGGTGAACTCGATGGACGCGGCCGGGTCGAGCACGCCGATGAAGTACTTGCGCCGCCGACCTCCGATGTCCCGTGCGGGGAGGTGGTCGTCCAGGCTGTCGAGCATGATCGGGTTGGGCCCCGACCCGTCGACGGTGACCGCGCCGGGGACCTCGGCCCAGGCCCGGTCCCGCACCGCCTCGAGCAGTGCCGGGGCGCCGGTCTCGCCCTCGCCCTTCAAGATCACGTCGATCGCCCCGTTTGCGTGACCGAGGACCTGGTCCGCCACGAACGAGACGCTGTGGCCGCCCGCGAACACCACGCACCCGGGGAGGGCGGTCTTGACCTCCTTGGCCAGGTCCACCACCTCGGGCACGTTGGCCAGGTAGTTGAGGCTGAACCCGACCACCTCGGGGTTCCAGTCGTTGAGCTGGCGACGCACCTCGCCCTGGTCGTACACCTGGAGGTCCACCAGGCGGACCTGGTGGCCGTGGTCCCGCAGGGCCGAGGCCACCCGCTCCAATCCGAGTGGCTCAAGGCGCAGGAAGATCTCGGAGTACATGAGGGCGCTCGGGTGGACCAGAAGTACGCGCATGACCTGCAACTTACCCGTAAGGCCCTGGTAATGCCCCTAGGAACCAGCGACGTCGGGCGGGTTGCCGCCCCCGCTGCCGGGGCCCGGTGGGGTATGCCGGAGGGCCTAGAGGGGGAAGGCCACGTACTTGGTCGAGAGGTACTCGCCGATCCCCTCGGCGCCCCCCTCCCGGCCGAGACCGGACTGCTTGACCCCGCCGAAGGGGGCGGCGGGGTTGGAGACCATCCCCTGGTTGAGGCCCACCATGCCCGAGTCGATGCCCTCGGTGGTCCGGATGGCCCGGGAGAAGTCCTTGGTGTAGAGGTAGGCCACGAGGCCGAACTCGGTGTCGTTGGCCGCGGCCACCCCCTCCTCCTCGGAGGAGAACGACACGATGGGCGCCACCGGTCCGAAGATCTCCTCGGAGAGGCACCGGGCCCCGCCGGGGACGCCGCCGAGCACCGTGGGGCGGTAGAAGTACCCGGCCCCCTCGATCGGCTGGCCCCCCGTCAGCACGCGCGCGCCGCGGGAGGCGGCGTCGTCGACCAGCTCGGCCACCTTGGTCCTGGTGGCCTCGTCGACCATGGGACCCAGCTGCACGCCCGTGTCGGTGCCCCGGCCAACCTTGATGGCCTCCATCCGCTCGGCCAGCTTGGCGGCGAAGGCGTCGGCGAGGGGCTCCTGGACGTAGAAGCGGTTGGCGGCGGTGCAGGCCTCCCCACCGTTGCGCATCTTGGCCACCATGGCGCCCTCCACGGCGGCGTCCAGGTCGGCGTCGTCGAAGATGACGAAGGGGGCGTTCCCGCCGAGCTCCATGGAGACCCGCAGCACCTGGTCCGAGGCCTGGGCCATCAGGCTCCGCCCCACCTCGGTGGAGCCGGTGAACGACAGCTTGCGCAGGCGGGGGTCCTCCAGGAGGGGGGAGGTCAGGTCCCGGGCGCGGGAGGTGGTGACCAGGTTGAGCACGCCATCGGGCAGCCCCGCGTCGGCCAGGATCTGGGCCACGGCGAGGGCCGACAGCGGCGTCAGCGCCGCGGGCTTGAAGACCATCGTGCACCCGGCGGCGATGGCCGGCCCGATCTTCCGGGTGGCCATGGCCAAGGGGAAGTTCCAGGGGGTGATCAGCAGACAGGGCCCCACCGGCTGGCGCATGACCATCATGCGGCCCGTGCCGTTGGGGACCGTGGCGTACCGTCCGGCGATCCGGGGCGCCTCCTCGGAGAACCAGCGGAAGAACTCGGCGGCGTAGGCCACCTCCGCCCGCGACTCGGCGATGGGCTTGCCCATCTCCAGGGTCATGAGCAGGGCCAGCTCGTCGACCCGCCCCATGATCGCCTCGAAGGACCGCCGGAGGATCTCCCCCCGCTCCCGGGGGGGCACGGCCGCCCACTCGCCCTGGGCGCCCGCCGCCGCGTCCAGGGCGGCCTGGCCGTCCTCGGCGGCGCCGTCGGCCACCTCGGCGAGCACCTGGTTGGTCGCCGGGTCCTCCACCGGGAAGGTGCGCCCTGAGGCGGCGGCCCGCCACCGGCCCCCGATGAGCAGGTCCGTGGGCACCGCGTCCACGACGGCGGCCTCCTCGGGAGAGAGGTTCGCCCGGGTGGTCACTGAGCTGGTCATGGCGATCCTCCTTGCAGGCTCCTCCTCGTAGCGGGGGGCCGGCACATCGCCCGGCGGCGGTGACCGGTCCCTCATGCGAAGCCTACCCAGGGTTGCCCGGCCCCAGGGGCCGGGGGCGACCACGACCGGGCGGGACGTCCTCAGCGACGGTCGTCGTCGTCCCAGGGCTCGGCAACGGCCTGCTCGATGGCGTCCGCCTCGGGCACCTCGTCGCCCAGGTGGGGGTGGCGGGGGGTGTCCTCCTCGGCCTCCACCGGCTGGTGCTGCTCCTCGCTGTCGGCCTCGGGCCTGTCGGGGTCCATGGTCATCCCTCCGGGAACTGGCTCACGACCTCCGCGGTGAACCGATCGATCCATTCCTCGGTCTCCCTCCCGGACCCCAGGTTCCAGTCCGGGACGACCAGCTCGTCGACGCCGGCGGCCTGGTAGTCGGCCACAGCGGCCCGCACCTCCTCGGCCG
>DASQQH010000075.1:0-3882 GCA_035643555.1 Acidimicrobiales bacterium
GGTGAGGCGTGCCGACGCCACCGGCCGGGCACCACCTGGGCGGGGGTCCCCGAGCTGCTGGCCGGGCTCGATGCCGACCATCCCGATCCGACGGGGGTCTACGCCGAGGCCCGCGACCAGATCGACGAGCTCGGCGCCTTCGTGGTGGCCGCCGACCTCCTCCCCGACCTGGGGGGGACGTGCGAGGTCGGCCCGGCGCCGCCCTCCCGACGGTGGGCCACGGCCATGATGTCCTGGGCCGCCCCCGCCGAGCCCGACGCCCCGGCGTGGTACTACGTCACCCCCCCCGACCCGTCCTGGAACGAGGCCGAGGTGGCCCAGTGGCTGGCCGTCTTCAGTCGCACCACCCTGCCGGTCATCACGGCCCACGAGGTGGTCCCGGGCCACTTCGCCCACGGCCGGATGCTGCGCCGGGCCCGCGGCGAGGTCCGACGCACCCTGTACTCCGAGGCCTTCATCGAGGGCTGGGCCCACTACGGGGAGGAGCTCATGGTGGAGGCGGGGTTCCGGGCCGACGACCCCCGCTTCGCCGTGGGCATGGCCCTGGAGGCCCTGATCCGGGTCACCCGCCTGGCGGTCGCCCTGGGCCTCCACACCGGGGCGATGGACCTGGCCGAGGCCACCGCCCGGTTCGAGGCCGACGCCTTCCTCACGGGGCCGGCGGCCCGCAGCGAGGCCCAGCGGGCCATGTTCGACCCCACCTACGGGCGCTACACCTGGGGCAAGCTCGAGATCCAGGCGCTCCGGGACCGGGCCCGGTCCCGGTGGGGCGGTGGCTACTCCCACCGGCGCTTCCACGAGGCCCTGCTCGCCCTCGGGGCCCCGCCCCTCGGGCTGGTGGACGCCGCCCTCGACCTCCGCGACGCGGCCCGGGGCCGACGGTAGCCTCCGGCCATGGTCCACGCCTTCGTGCTCATCGACGCCGAGCCCTCCCGGATCGCCGACCTGGCGGGGGAGCTGGCCGACGTCGAGGGGGTGGCGGAGGTCTACTCGGTCGCCGGGGAGACCGCCGACCTGGTGGTCGTGGTCAGGGTCCGCCGGCACGAGGAGCTGGCCGAGGTGGTCACCCGGCGGATCGTGGCCCGTCCGGGCATCATCTCCACCTCGACCATGATCGCCTTCCAGTCCTACAGCCGCCACGACCTCGAGGCCATGTGGGACCTCGGCCGGAGCTGAGCCCCCGCACCGACAGGCGCGGTCGCCGTCGGCGGCCCTCGTGCACCTCGCGGACGGTCACCGGTCCCGCCCGGCCGCCGACCGGGACACCCGGACCAGGCCCTCCAGCACCGCGGCGGCGGACCCGTCGTCCAAGGCCGCCCGGGCACGGGCCACCCCCCCCGTCAGGTCGTCGGCCACGCCGGCGACCACCAGCCCGGCGGCAGCGTTGAGGACGACGATGTCCCGGTGGGGGCCGGTCACGCCCTCCAGCACCCGGTGCACCACCTCGGCGTTGGCGGCGGCGTCCCCGCCGAGCACCTCGGCGGGGCGGGCCAGGTCCAGGCCGAGCTCAGGCGGGTACACCTCCATGCGACGGATGGCGTTGTCGGCCTCCAGGCACAGCGCCGTCGAGGGCCCGGCGATGGACAGTTCGTCGAGCCCGTCGTGGCCCCACACGACCATGGCCCGGGCCGCCCCGCTGGTGGCCAGCACCCCCAGCATCTTGTGGGCCATGGCCGGGTCGCTGACCCCCACGACCTGCCGACGGACCCGGGCAGGATTGGCCAGGGGCCCGAGAAAGTTGAACACGGTGGCCACGCCCAGCTCCCGACGCACCGCCCCGGCGTGGCGCATGGCGGGATGGAACCGGGGGGCGAAGCAGAACCCCATCCCCACCTCGTCGATGCACCGGGCCACCCCCTCGGGCCCGAGGTCGATGACCACGCCCAGGGCCTCCAGCACGTCGGCCGACCCGCTTGCCGAGCTCGCCGCCCGTCCCCCGTGCTTGCAGACCGGTACCCCCGCCCCGGCGACCACCAGGGCGGCGATCGTGGAGACGTTGACCGTGTGCCGACGGTCCCCCCCCGTGCCGCAGGTGTCCACCAGGCGGGCCGACACGTGATCGGACACCGCCACCGACTCCGCGTGGGCCAGCATGGCCCGCACCAGCCCGGCCATCTCCTCCACGGTCTCGCCCCGCAGGCGGAGGGCGGTCACGAACGACGCCACCTGGGCCGCGGTGGCGTTCCCGGCCAGGACGTCGGAGAGGATGGCCGCGGCCTCGTCCCCCGAGAGGGTGTCCCCGGCGACCAGCCGGGCGAGCACCGAGGGCCACCCCCCCAGGTCGTCGATGGTGGCCGACTCGTCCATGGTCTAGATCATGGTCCACCCACCAGCCCCCGCGCCGGCGACGGTTGGAGACCCGCGCCCGCCCTGGGGCGGTGAGGCCGGCCTTCAGGCGGTCTTGCGGCGCTGGCGGATGATCCTGCGGCGCTCCCGCTCGCTGGCCCCACCCCAGACCCCCTCCCGTTCACGGAAGGCAAGGGCATGTTCCAGGCACGCCTGGCGCACCGAGCACTCGGCGCAGACCGCCTTCGCCTCCTCCGCGTCCTCGTCGGTCACAGGGTAGAAGATCTCCGGGTCGAGCCCTCGACAGGCGGCCCGGAGGTGCCACGAGTTGGTCAGGGAAATCACGTCCTTGGCTCTGGTCCGACTCCTGTACTCCTCTCCCGGTGGGACCCCACCGGCCCGCCCCCCTGGATGGTTCGCCGAGTATTGACCACCGGAAGCGGGGAGGTCCAAAACCACAATCCCGCCAGGTCGGACCACCCCTCGTGGACCCATCCGCCAGTGGTCCGATCCACCCAAAGCTGAGCGTCGGGTGGAAGCTGTGGAAGGATCGGGGAAGCGATGCCTGTGGCTCCACCTGCTCGGACGGCCTTCAACCGCGCCACGGCCCTCCACCGCCTCGCCGAGGGCCCCGTCGACGTCCTGGTGGTGGGCGGGGGCATCACCGGCGCCGGGGTGGCCCTGGACGCGGCCAGCAGGGGTCTGCGGACCGCCCTGGTCGAGCAAGCCGATCTGGCCTCGGGCACGTCGTCCCGGTCCTCCAAGCTGGTCCACGGCGGGCTCCGCTATCTCCAGCAGCGCCAGTTCGGCCTGGTCCACGAGGCCCTGACCGAGCGCCAACGGCTCCTGCGCAACGCACCCCACCTCGTGCACCCGCTGGCCTTCCTCATCCCGCTCCTGGGGCGCCGGGGCAGGGCCGCAAGTGCCCGGGGCCGCACCGTCAGCGCGGGCCTGTGGGTCTACGACCTGGCGGGGGGTGTCCGCATCGGCCATCGTCACCACCGGGTGAACAGGTCGGCGGCCCTCGGCCACGTCCCCACCCTCCGGGCGGACCGCCTCCTGGCGGCCTGGCGGTACCACGACGCCCACACCGACGACGCCCGATTGACCCTGGCCATCGCCCGCACGGCCGCCCTCGACCACGGGGCGATGGTGGTCACCCACGCCCCGGTGACCAGCTTCCTCACCGACGCCCGGGGCAACGTGCGGGGCGCCACCCTGCACGTGGAGGGGGAGGGCGACCTCGACGTGGGCGCCGGGGTGGTGGTCAACGCCACCGGGGTGTGGGCGGACCACCTGGAGGCCTCGCACCCGGGACGCCCCGCCATCCGCCCGGCCAAGGGGATCCACCTCACCGTGCCGGCCGCCGCCTTGCCCTGCGATCTGGCGGTGGTGCTCCCGGTCCCCGGTGAGGAACGCACGATCTTCGCCGTCCCCTGGGGGGACCAGGTGTACCTGGGGACCACCGACACCGACTACCAGGGCTCCCTCGACCAGCCGCGGGCCACCGCAGCGGACATCTCCTACCTCCTGGACGCGGTCAACGCCTGGGTGGAGCGTCCCCTGTCGGCCGCCGACGTCACCGGGGTGTGGGCG
>DASQQH010000076.1:0-2498 GCA_035643555.1 Acidimicrobiales bacterium
CGCTCCGTTCCGGCTCCCACCTCGGGGATACCGGTCGGCAAGAGGACGAATCAGACCCGGTAATGAGAACCCTCGAGGTACGTCCCACGACGGTGACGCCCTCACCACCGGACCCTAGCGGCTGGCCCGACCGGCGACGACACGAGGACGACGTGTGCCCTCGCCGGTCAGCCGGGCCCCACGGGCTGCTCAGTGGCGGAAGTGACGCCGGCCGGTGAGCACCATGGCCATCCCCGCCTCGTCGGCGGCGGCAACGACCTCCCCGTCCCGGACCGAGCCGCCCGGCTGGGCCACCGCCGTCACACCGGCCTCGGCCAGCCGGTCGAGCCCGTCGCGGAAGGGGAAGAAGGCGTCGCTGGCCGCCGCGGCGCCGACAGCGCGGGCGCCGGCCTTGCCCACGGCGATCTGAGCCGCCTCGACCCGGTTTGCCTGGCCCGCCCCCACACCCACCAGCTGCCCGTCGCTCACCACGACGACGGCGTTGGAGCTCGTGGCCGCGCCCAGCACCCAGGCCAGGCGCAGGTCCCGCCACTGTGGCGCGGTGGGGACCGCTTTCGTGGCCACCTGCCAGTCGTCACCGGACGAGTCGACCGGGTCCGGCTCCTGGACCAGGAACCCCGCGTCCACCCGCCGGAGTCCGAGCCCCGACGGCCCCGGGGGAGCGGCCTCGAGCAGGCGGGTGTTGCGACGTCGGGCGACCAGCGTCTCGACGGCGGCAGGCTCGTAGCCCGGGGCCACCACCACGTCGGCCTGGGGGCCGGCCACCATGGCCTCGGCCACCTGGGCGGTCACCTGCGCCGACAGGGCCACGATGCCCCCGAAGGCGGAGACGGGGTCCCCGGCGACCGCCGCGGCATAGGCGTCGACGGTCGAGGTCGCCAGCGCCGCCCCGCAGGGGTTGGCGTGCTTGATGACCGTCACCGCCGCCGGGGAACCACCGGGGCCGGCACCGGCGTCCCCGGCACCGCCCGTGGCGGTCGCCGCCAGATCGTGGACCAAGCGCCACGCCGCCTCGGCGTCCACCAGGTTCAGGTACGAGAGCCCCATCCCGGCGTGCTGGACCACCCCGTCCCACCAGCCCTGGGCCCCGATCTCCCGGTAGCGGGCGCCGCGCTGATGGGGGTTCTCGCCATAGCGGAGGTCCTGGGCCCGTTCCAGGGCGAGGTGCAGGGTGGGGGGAAGGAGCTCGGGGTCGCCCCCCGCCCCGCCGCTGTCCAGCCAGGCCACGATCGCCGCGTCGTAGGCGGCGGTATGGGCGAAGGCGGCCCGGGCGAGACGCAGGCGTGTGGCGGGGCTCAGCCCGCCGTCCCGGCCCAGCTCCTCCAGCACCGGCGGATAGTCGGCGGGGTCGACCACCACCCCCACCCAGGCGTGGTTCTTGGCCGCGGCCCGCACCATCGTGGGTCCGCCGATGTCGATGGTCTCGATCCCGGGCCGCTCCCGGAAGGGGTAGAGGTTGCACACGACCAGGTCGATCCCCTCGATCCCGTGTGCGACCAGGTCGGCCCGGTGGGCGGCGTCCCCCCGGTCGGCCAGAATGCCCCCGTGGATGCGCGGGTGGAGGGTCTTCACCCTGCCCCCCAGCAACGCCGGCGACCCGGTCACCTCCTCCACGGAAACCGTCGTCAGATCGGCCTGGGCCAGTGCCGAGGCGGTGCCGCCGCTCGCCACCAGCTCCCAGCCCAGCTCGGCCAGGCCGCGGGCCAGCGCCACCAGGCCGGTCTTGTCGGAGACGGACAGCAGGGCACGCATCGGGCCTCCTCGGACTCAGGCCTCGCCCGGGGGGGTCGCCCCCCCGGCGAGGACCTCGGCGATGGCCCGAGGGTAGAGGCGGCGCTCGGCCGTCTTGATCCGCTCGTGCAGGGAGGCCACCGTGTCATCGGGGAGGACCGGGACGGCCTCCTGGGCCAGGATGGGCCCCGCGTCGACCTCCGGGACGGCCACGTGGACCGTGCACCCGGTGATCTTGACCCCGGCCGCCAGGGCCTGGTCCACCGCGTGCCATCCCCGGAAGGCCGGCAGGAGGGCGGGATGGGTGTTGAGGACCCGCCCCGGCCAGGCGTCGAACATGGGCTTCTCGAGCACCGTGCCGAACCCCGCCATCGCCACCAGCTCCACCTGGTGCGCTCGGAGGATGTCGACCACCGCCTCGGTGTAGGAGAGGCGGTCGAAGGCCGCCCCGAACCCACTGCGGCGCAACAGCTCCCCGGCCACCCCGGCGTGCCTGGCCACCTCGAGCGCCCGGCAGGGGCGGTCCGCCACGACCACCCCCACGGGTAGCGCCGCCTCGAGGAGCGCCTCGAGGATGGTTCCGCTGCCCGACGCCAGCACCCCGATGACCACTGCCGGGGACCCTAGCGGGCGGCCCACGATCCCAGGAGCTCGCCCCTCACGGCCGGCGCGGCCCGTCCGTGCCGGTGGACGACCAGGTGCCCGCCCGGAGGCGGAGGGCCCTGGTCGCCGCGCCCGTCCTGGCGGGACACGACGGCGGGGGCGGA
>DASQQH010000077.1:0-2899 GCA_035643555.1 Acidimicrobiales bacterium
TGACCTGGTCCCGGTGGGGGAAGCCCCCCAGGGCGCGCTCCAAGCGGCGCTTCCCGATGTAGCACCACGGGCACGCGACATCCGACCACACCTCTACCTGCACGGGCTTCCTCCTGGTCGCTGCTCGTCGGTTCAACAGCCGAGCGACGGTGGCCATTCCGGTCGGGGCCCCGTCGCCCGCCGGGCCGGCTCCCGACCGTCGAGGGCATGCCTGGGCACACCATCGCACTGCGACGCCCGACGCCGGCGCCCCCCACCACGCCGTGGTCGTCACCCAGGGGGCCTTCGGGCTCAACGCCCACATCGAGGACGTCACCCGACGCCTGGGCGCCGAGGGCCATCGGCATCATCGGCTTCTGCATGGGCGGGCGGACCAGCGTCCCGGTGGCCCCTCGCCGGCCCCTCGGCGCTGGGGTCGGCTGCCACGGCGGGGGGATCGTGCGCGGGCGCGCCGGGCAGTCGCCCTCCCTCCTGGGCGGGCTGGGGACCGTGGCCGCCCCGTGGCTGGGGCTGTTCGGCGACCGGGACGACCACAGCCCGGTCGCCGAGGTCGAGGAGCTCGCCTCGGCGGCCAAGGACGCCGCCCGGGCGCCCATCGAGGTCGTCCTACCCCGAGGCGGGCCACGCCTTCCACGGCGACGCCCGGGCCTCCTACGTACCATCCCCGTCGGCGGCCGACGCCTGGCAGGCCACCCTGGCCTGGTCCGACCGCCATCGGGGCTGCGCCACCACCAGGACCGGCGGCTCGGGGGTCGACCGGCGACGACCCCCCGACGGCCCCAGGACGACCCGGCGGCGGGGCCGTCGGCCCGTCACCGAGCCGGCTCGTCGCCCGTCCGATCGCGACCGGCCACCACGGCATCGAGGGCGTCGGCCAGGCCCACCAGCTCCTCGGCGCCCAGGTGGTCGAGGAAGTGGCGCCGTACCCCCGCCACGTGGGTGGGAGCCGCCTCGGCCAGACGGGCCCGCCCCGCCTCGGTCAGCACGGCGAAGGTGCCCCGCCGGTCGCTCGGACAGGACCGCCGCTCGACCAACCCCGCGGCCGCCATGCCGTCGACCCGGCGGGTCAGGCCACTGCGCGAGACCAGGGCGCGCTCGGCGAGCTCCGACATCCGCAGCGCGCCACCCGGTGCCGCCGCGAGGTGCACCAGGACCTCGTACTCGGCCATCGACAGGTGGTGGGCCGCCAGGAGCTCCTCGTCGAGGCGGGTGAGGACCAGGGCCTGGGCCCGCAGCAGCCCCCGCCAGGCCCGCATCTCCACGGCGTTCAGCCATGGCGCCGCCGGAGCGGTGTTCTCCTCTCCCCCGACGGCCTCGGCTCCCACGCCCTCAGCCTACCCCTCCCGGGAATATCGTTGCGGCCGCAAGTAGTTGGCGGGACTGAGACGGTCATCGAACGAGGAGGAGCACCGTGGCCAACACCACCGAGGTAACCATCCCCATCCGTACCGGCCAGTGGCAGATCGATCCCACCCACTCGTCGGTGGAGTTCTCGGTCCGCCACATGATGGTGTCCAAGGTGAAGGGCCGGTTCACCAGCTTCAGCGGCACGATCACCGCGGCCGAGGAGCCCCTGCGCTCCTCCGTGCAGGCGAGCATCGACCTGGCCTCGATCGACACCCACGACGAGACCCGGGACGCGCACCTGCGCTCCGCGGACTTCTTCGACGTCGAGCAGTACCCCACCATGACCTTCTCCTCCACGGCCCTGCGCCAGGAGGGCGACCACTACCTGCTGTCCGGCGACCTCACCCTGCACGGGGTCACCCGCAGCCTCGACCTGGACCTGGAGGCCAACGGCGTCGGCCCCGACCCCTGGGGCGGGGTGCGGGCCGGGTTCACGGCCACCACCCAGCTGAACCGCAAGGACTTCGGCCTCACCTGGAACGCGGCCATCGAGGGTGGCGGCGGCGTCGTGGTCGGCGACGTCATCAGGGTCACCCTGGAGATCGAGGCCGTCCAGCAGTAACGGCCCCGGACCACCGGGGCACGGTCGCCCTCGGCGCCGTGCCCCGGGCCGGGCCGGTCGCCCTCGAGGGCGGCCTACTTCTTGGCCGGCTCGTAGTAGGGGTTGTCGCCGCTGGCGTGGTCGGTGACGTCGACCACCTGTGTCACCGCCGGCACGGCGTCCTTGATCGCCACCTCGATCCCCTGGCTCAGGGTCACCTTGGCCAGCCCGCACCCCTGGCAGCCGCCGGAGAGGCGGAGGTAGGCCGTGCCCTCCTCCACCGCCACCAGGTCGGCCCGACCGCCGTGGGCGGCGATGCTCGGGTTGATGGACTCCTCCAGCACGGTCATCACGGCCTGGGCCTCGGGGGTGGACAGGTCCCCCTGGCGCTGCTCCTGCTGCTCGGGGGGTGGGGCGGGCACGTTGGGGTTGATGATGACCAACCCCTCCTCTCCCCCGCTGTCCGCCACATCCAGGGTGGCCCCCTCCACCTTGGCCACCGAGTCCTCAGGGATGACCACCGTCAGTTCGTCGTGGTGCTGCACGGCGTCCGACGGCGAGGCGTCGTTGACCGCCTCGAAGTACATGTCGTAGCTGTAGGCCCCGTTGGCCACCCCGTTGACCTCGAGCCACAGCGCAAGCCGCTGGGCATCGTCCTCCTGGGCTCGCACCTCGAGCACCATGGCCCGTGCCCGGTCCGTCACCGTCAGGACCGGTTGGACCTCCGAGTCATTGGAGCCTGCCATGGCGACCATGATAGGAGCGTGACCCGACTGCTGGTGCTCCTGCCGACCGCGACCTACCGGGCGGCCGACTTCATGGCCGCCGCCTCCTCCCTGGGGGCCGAGGTGGTGGTGGCCTCCGAACGCCGCCAGGCCCTGGCAGGGGCGATGGGCGACCGGGCCCTGGTGGTGAACTTCGACCGCCCCGAACGGGCGGCGGACGCCGTGG
>DASQQH010000078.1:0-2388 GCA_035643555.1 Acidimicrobiales bacterium
GGCCACACCGGCGTGCACGGCACCGCCCCCGGCTACCTCTACGACCCCGACGGGGTGGACCTCATGCCTCCCCACTCCCTGGCCATCACCCACGCCCGGACCATGGGCGAGTACCCCGTGCCCCCGGGCGCCCCACCCGTGCCCGGCGCCGACCCCGCCCTGGCCGCCCACCCCCCGACCACCGGTGGCTGAGCGGACCCGGCTGGTCGCCACCGACCTCGACGGCACCCTCCTCCGCTCGGACGGGACCGTCTCCACCCGGACCGTGGCAGCGATCCGGGAGGCCCGGGCCAGCGGGGTCGAGGTCCTGGCGGTGACGGCGCGGTCACCGTGGTCGACGAGCCCGGTCGCCGCCGGCTGCGGGATGGGCCCCCTGGCCGTGTGCGGCAACGGGGCGGTGGTCTGGGACGTGGCCGAGGCCAGGCTTGTCGAGCACACCCCCCTCGCCGCTCAGGAGGCGGCCGGGCTGGTGCTGGCGGCCCGGGACCGGTTCCCCGGGATCCTCTTCGGTGCCGAGACCGTGGACGAGGTGGTGGCCGAGACCGGGCTGTTCGACCCGGCGGAGCTGGTGGTGTGGGCCCGGGAGGCCTCCACGGCACCCGACGTCCTCGCCCACCTGGAGCGTCCGGTCACCAAGCTCATCTGTCACCATCCGGACCGGTCCGTGGACCAGGCGCTCCTGGCGGAGTTGGCCATGGTCTGCGGAGACCGGGCCACGGTCACCTCGGCCGGCACCGGCTGGGCCGAGATCGGCGCGCCTCGGGTCACCAAGGCCCTCGCCCTGGCCCTGGTCTGCGAGCGCCTGGGCATTCAGGCCGCCGAGGTCGTCTGCGTGGGCGACTCGCTGAACGACCTGTCCATGCTGGCCTGGGCGGGGTTGCCCGTGGCGGTGGCCAACGCCCGGCCCGAGCTCCTGGCCGTGGCCCGCCGGGTCGTCCCGGCCAACGACGAGGACGGCGTGGCGTCCCTGCTGGAGGAGCTGAGCACCGCCGGTGGCGGCGCGGCCACCCCGGTCCCGGCCTCAGAACGGGGTTGACCCTCGGGGGCCCCGACAGCCCCCGCCCATCCGGCGCACCCACAGCACGGCCAGGACCACGCCTGGGAACAGGAGACCGTGGGCCCCCGGCGCGACCGCCAGGGCCAGCAGGATGATCGCCCCCACGAGCAGGCCGATCCGAGGCGGCCGGTGGGTGACGGGTGCGGGCGGCCGGTCCCTCCCCTCGGCCGGGGCGGGCAGAGCGGAGGGGCCGTGCCCCCAGTGCGCGGGCCGACCGGGCAGGTCGGTGAACGCCCCGTCCAGGTCACCGAAGGTCTTGGCCCGGTACACCTGGTCGAGTCGCTCGGCGAGCTCATCGGCCTGGAGCCTGCCGTCGGTGAAGTGCCCCCGCAGTCGGGCCGCGGCCTCCTCCCGATCACGGTCGGATGCCCGCAGTCGGGACGATGGCCCCCCCATGGAGGCGCTCCTGGGGCTCTCTCCATTGGTCACCTGGCCACCCCGTTCGTCACCCGTGCCCCCGTGTGAGCAGCCGGGAGCTGTTGTCCTCAATTTATCATGGGAGAGGTCGGGGACCGTCAGCGATCTGGGAGCTCAGCGGGCCTGGTCACCCCCGATCGGCGTTCCCCGGCGTCGCCTGCGGGCTGACGAGGTCGGCGGTCTCCAGATGCGCCACGTCGTTGTAGCTGCGGACCACCCATCGCCGCGGGTCCACCACCAGCCGGGAGATGGAGCCGTTGTCGGCCCCGGCGAAGGCGAAGCGGCTGGCGCCGGTGGCCAGGCTGAGCGTCTGGCCGATCACGCCCCCATGGGTGAACACGGCCACCTGCTGGTCGGGGTGGCGGGCCGCCACCCGGGCGATCGCACCCTGCACCCGCTCGGCGAAGGCGTCCGAGGGCTCCGCCCCGGGGATCACGTCCCACCGCTGTTCCGCGAGCATCCGCAGGGCCAGGGGATCACCCTCGATCACCCGCTGGCGGTAGAGGCCGCCCTCCCACTCGCCCAGGTGGACCTCCCGCAGCTCGGCCTCCACCTGAGGGTGGAGGCCGAGCTGCCGGGCCAGGGGCTCGGCGGTCTGGGCGGTCCGGCGCAGCGTGGTCACGTAGATGGCATCGATGGGCTCTCCCGCCAGCCGCTCGGCCACCCGCTCGGCCTGGCGATGGCCGAGGGGTGCCAGCTGGGGGTCCCCGTGGCCCGCCACCAGGGGAAAGGGCCGACCGGGTTGGGCCGGCTCCGACTCCCCGTGGCGGACCAGCACCAGGTGGGCGGCGCCGGCCGGGTGCTCGAACCGGACCTGACGGTAGGGACGGGCCTCGTTCACCCCAGGGAGCGTAGGAGCACCGGGGCCCCCGGCACCGACCGGCGGGGTGACACGCCTACCGGTAGGAGCCGAG
>DASQQH010000079.1:0-2423 GCA_035643555.1 Acidimicrobiales bacterium
TCCAGCACTGACCTGTTGTCGTCGGGGCGGGCCATCAGCCGGCCCGCTTCTCCATCACCCACGGTGGCGACCACCCTGTTCCTCCAAGGCCGACGAAGCCCATACTGCGACGACAGGCGCGCCCCTTGCCCCCGGTACGAATCCATTGTCCACGGATCCGCCGTCATGGCTAACCTCTGCGCATCGCCCCCACGGTGTCAGTGATCTGCCGTCGCTGATAGGGCCGAATGGCACATACGGCGGAGGATTCCCCCAGGCCGGGTGTCCGCACGGGCCCCAGGTCTCGGACATCATGGCCATGGTCCCGTCCCCGAGCAGCTCGGGCGGATCCCTTATAGGTCCCCGTTCCTCCGCCGCGGCACGAACCCGGTCGTTCGCCCCTGGAACACCGGGCTCAGCCGGCGAGGCACCTCATCGTTGCAACGAGGAACTCGGTCCCAGTCCGCACCGACCATGGGACCACAGGCTGTTCGGTTGCTACCAGCAGCCTCGGACGAGGGCCGCCAGCAAGACCGGTCCCGCCAGGCACCAACGGCGGGCCCACCGATTCCGCTGCAAGTGACCGGAGTCGATTGAAAAACCGGCACGGGGCCGGTCAACCACCCGGTCTCGGCACGATGTGCTGGTCCCTGCCTCTTTGGGTGCTGGGGGCCAGCTGACAGCTGGATCAGGGGCCAACAACGGTGCCGGTCTGGGCCACCACGGAGGGCCACATGCCACCGCTACGGTAGGCGATGGGCCTCGGCCGCACTGGCCGTCTTGACGAGGCGATTGAGAAACTTCGGGTTGTCCCGGGCCTCGCTGACCGCCGCCCGCAGGAGGCTTACCGCAGAGATTCGGGCTTCCCAGGCGGTATGACGCAGCCAGCGGTACTCATCGTCGTTGAGGTCCAACGAGACGCGGTGCTCCCGCAGGCGACCCTTGGACGCGGGAGACGGCTGGACGGGTCCGGGGGTGAACCCTCGACGGAGCCCCGCAGGACTCCCGCGACGGATGCGGTCCCCGGCCGGGCTCATCTCCGGGCCGTCCTTCGTGCCCGCCGTACCCGGTCCCAGACCGCCCGGTAGGCCTCCAGGCCATCAGGGTGGAGATCGGCGTCCGGCCCGGCGGCGATACCGACACGCTCGGGGATCGTTCCCCATATCGGAAAGCCCACCTCCTCCCAGGCCGCCACCGTGTCGCGGTGGTCCCGGGTATAAGGACGTGCCGAACACACCACCAACCCCGCTGGCAGGCCCTTCGGGAGGATAGACCAGGCGGCCTGGACCCGACCGACCTCCACCCCACCGACCCTCGTGGGTACGATGACCACCTCGGCGCTGGACAAAGCCGTCTCTGCCAAGCGCTGTGAGCCAGGCGGGGTATCCACGATCACCTCGCCCTCGGAGCGGTGAAGGGCTCGCTTGAGGAGGCGCTCGGTTGGCGCTTCGACCAGGGTCACCCCAGAGACCGGCCTCGTCTCTAGCCACTCAGCGGCCGAGGCCTGCGGGTCAGCGTCGATAACCACCACGGGCCGTCGCTGACCTAGCAGCGCGGCTATGTAGAGGGTGGTGGTGGTCTTGCCAACTCCCCCTTTGAGCCCTGCCACAACGATACTCATGGAGTACGTACCGTACTTGATGCACGCACCATACGCACGCCTATCTTGCGGCGACAACCCACCGGTCGGAACCCCCCTTCTCTCGGCCGCCACGCCCAAAGCGGTCACCAGCGTCGAACGGCGAGTCAGGTGCAACCGGACCGACCGAGGCCAGGACGGACCGGCAGCTGGCCCTCCTGGATCACCGATGGCTATTGATGACCGGTCCAAGGTGCGATTGCCAGAGCAGCCACCTGGGATTGGAGACCAACGGCACCGCTCTGCGGCCCGTCTGGGCCCGGTACGTGGTGCTCGCCGACGTGATCGGTCCGGTAGCAACCAGGAGGACACCTCCCTTCACTGCTGGGAGCGGGAGAGTGGGCGGGGTGATCGGGCGCCTACCGATGCCGATACGCCATTTCATTGGTCCGGCCGGCGCGCGCCCGTCATATCGACGTGGCGGCCAGAAGCTCCGCCACAGATTCCCGCGTCCACGACGGGGCGTTCCCTCAGAGTCCTGAACGATGACCGCTGTTCGAGAGACTTCGATCTCCGGGCCGAGCCGTCTTCGCACGTCTTCTCCAAAACCGCGAGGCGCTTGCGCACCGCTCGGGGGGAGGTCAGGGTGGATCTGGCATCTGGGGCCTCGGCGAAGATGCGATCACCGTGGCCGGTGCGGCCCGCGGCGAGGCAAGCCGGGAGGCCGATGGGTCGCGGATGTGGACCCGTCGGGGCGTCGTCATGGCACCGGGCCGAGGAGACCCGCGGTCCCCGCGCTGGCCCACGACCCGGCGATTGCGTCGCTGACCATCGGGGCCGGGCCCGGTCCCCTGCGGGCTCCCTG
>DASQQH010000080.1:0-3142 GCA_035643555.1 Acidimicrobiales bacterium
AACGAGGGTGACGCTGGTGAGGAGCCGGACCCGACGGGTGAGGCCCGCCGCCCACGACAAGGAGACGATCCCGTTGCTCGCTGGTCCGTGGAACATGAGGTGCTCCCCACAGCTCAGGTAGTCCCAGGGCCCCTCGTCGGCCAGCCGGCAGACCTCCTCGCTGGGTCCAGCCTCGGGCTGGAAGGTCAACCCCACCTGGAGGTCCGCGGTGGGCGCTGCGGTCCGCCCCTCGTCGGCCAAGCCCTGCTCCTTCCTCTCGGCCCGTGCTGTCCTCCCCGCGGCCCCGGCCAAGGGGGACGCTACCGGCCCCGGACGGCGGGACCCCAACCCCCGGGGGGTGGGCTGCCGGTCGCGGCCGGGCCCTCGGGCGGTGGCGAGTGGAGCGGCACCGGTGGTCATCCCAGCGTGTCCCGGCTGCTGGCGTGGGTGTCCCGGCCCGGGCGTCTCCTCCTGCCCCGGGCCGCCCGGACCCGACCGCCCGGCGCCACCATTGCCTCTTGACACCCCCGGTCACCGCGGCGAGAATGAGTTTCGTGAGAGGGAACATGGTGCTTCTGGCGCAACAATGTGGCCGGAAGCGCCGGAGGATGTGCCCCGTTCACGACCGGGTTCGCCGCCGGCGGCCCGGTCAACCGCAGGGAGGCTAGGGAACAACGGGGGAGGACCGGGGTGCTGGAGTTGGCGTCCTATGCGCCGGAGCGCCTGGCATTCGACCCGGCTCGGGTCGGGGGACTGGCGACGGGGGACGGTCGGTTGCGACGGCCCCGGGCCAGTCTGGTCGAGCCGGGCCAGGCGGTGCGGATCACCCACGTCCTGGACGCGGTCGAGCCCAGGGTGCGCCCTGACGGCCGTGCGGCCTTTCCCGGTCTGACCGGTCCTGGTCAGGCCACGGGCGCCGGCCGGGTCAACGCCCTCGCTGGTGTCCTCGTGGTCCCCACGATGGCCTTCCCGGCGGCGAGCCAGCCCCTGCACGAGCAGGAGGGGATCGTCGACATGGCGGGGCCCGGGATGGACTGCTCCTGCTGCGGTGGGGCCCGGGTGGTGGTGCTCGAGGCGGAGCCCGGTGCCGGAGCCACCCCGTCCGGCGTCGACCAGGCCATGCGCTCCTGGGCGCTGCGGACGGCCGAGGCCCTGGCCAGCCCCACGCTGGACCTCGAGCCCGACGACGTGGAGGTGTTCCGCCTGGACCCGGTGGCCAGCTCGCTGCCGCGGGTGGCCGCTCTGGTCCAGCTCGCCGACCTGGGTGAGTTGTTCCGCGCCTACGTCGAGGGCCGGCCGGCCGGCCAGGCGGAGCTCCCCCGCGCCGTCCCGCCCTTTGCCTTCCTTGACGGGGCGGTGACCAACGGGGACTACCACTGGGCGGCGCTGGCCAACCCCACCGTGGCCTACCAGCGCAACCGCCTCGTGATGGAACTGGCCCGTTCCCATGGGCGGCGCCTGGCACTGGCGGGGGTGGTGGCCCTCAGGGGCTACCACCAGCGTGGGCAGGACAAGGCCGCCGCCGCCGAGGAGGCAGCGGCGGCGGCGTTGGGGCTCGGTGCCGAGGCGGTGGTCATCACCACCGAGGGCGGGGGGAACTCCCACACCGACGCCATGTTGACCGTCCGAGCCTGTGAGCGGGCCGGGATGGCCTCCTCGGTCATCGCGGCGGAGATGGCGGACCCCGACTCGGCGGCCCCCAGCCTCACCGATTGGGTGCCCGAGGCGAGGAGCATCGTCTCCGCCGGGAACGCGGAGGAGGTCGTTGCGGGGTGGAGCCCGGCGCTGGTCCTGGGCGGCGACCGGTTCCTCGACGGTCGCCCGGCGACCGACGACGCCCCGGTCCCGCTGCGGGACTACCTGGGCGCCACCTGCCAGCTGGGCGACCGGTATCGCATGGCGAGGACGTGGTGAGCATGGCCCGGGTCGTCCACTACCTCAACCAGTTCTTCGCCGGTCGGGGCGGGGAGGAGGCCGCCGATCTGCCGCCCGAGCGACTCGAGGGCGCGGTGGGCCCCGGGCGGGGCCTTCCGGTGCCCGTCGCCGCCACCCTCGTCTGTGGGGACGACTACTTCGCCGAGCACGAGGACCGGGCCCTGGCGACCCTGGTCGGGCTCCTCCGGGAGGAGGACCCCGACCTGCTGGTCTGCGGTCCCGCCTTCGGCTCGGGCCGGTACGGCTACGCCTGCGGCCGACTGGCCGCGGTCAGCGGGGTTCCCGTCGTGAGCGGCATGCACCCGGACAACCCGGGTGTGGGCGTCGCCGACGGGCGGGCCTACATCGTGCCCACGGCGACGTCGGTCTCGGGGATGCGGGCGGCCCTCCCGGCGATGGGTCGCCTGGTCGAGGCCCTGGCCGCGGGAGGCCCGATCGGCCCTCCCGAGGAGGCCGGTTACCTGCCCCGGGGGCTGCGACGCAACACCGTGGCCTCCCAGCCCGGGGCCGTGCGCGCCGTGGACCTGGTGCTGGCCAGGCTCCGGGGCGAGGTCGCCAGCGAGATCCCCGAGCCAAAGGACCGCGTGGTCCCGCCCGCGCCGGTGGAGGTGGCCGCCACCCGGCTGGCCCTGGTCACCGAGGGCGGGCTGGTGCCCGCCGACAACCCCGACGGCCTGCCGGCCGTCCGGGCGGACCGGTGGTACGACTACCCCCTGCCCACGGTGCTGGAGGCCCGCACCCACGGTTGCGTGCACGGTGGGTTCCCGGTCGAGAAGGTCGCCGAGGACCCGAATCGCCTGGTGCCCCTCGACGCCGTTCGGGCCCTCCACGACGAGGGGGCCCTGGGGCCGGTGCACGACCGGCTGTACACCACGACCGGCAACGGGATGCCCGCGGCGACCGCCGAGCGTCTGGGACGGGAGATCGCCGCCGAGCTGCGCCGGGCCCAGATCGGGGCGGTGATCCTGACCGCCACCTGAGGGACCGGCACGCGTTGCGGGGCAACGCTCTCGAGGGAGATCGAGCGGGAGGGGATCCCCACCGCCATCATCACCGCACTCCCCACCATCGCCGTGATGCTGGGGGCCAACCGGGTCCTGCGGGGCCCGGCGATCACGAGCCCCTGTGGCACGAGCCGTCCCGAGCGCGTCGAGCTGGTGCGGCGGGCGGCGGCCCTGCTGGGCGTCGCCGTCGACTGTCCCACGGTCTGGGAGGTCTCGCCATGAGT
>DASQQH010000081.1:0-5070 GCA_035643555.1 Acidimicrobiales bacterium
CCCCCGAGACCGGCAGGACCTGGTCCTCCCGTCCCCAGACCACGACGGTGGGGACCGAGGTCTTCGCCAGCAGGGAGGCGGTGTCGATCGCCTGGACGTCGCCGTCGAGGAGGGTGGTGACCAGGGCGGCCAGGGCGGCGTCCACCCCGTCGAGGCGCTTGTAGGCCAGCAGGTCGTCCACCAGTTGGCGGGTGACCAGCTTGTCGTCGGCGAACAGCGCCGACAGCCAGGGCTTGAGCTCACGCCGTGACCGGGCCTGGGCGAAGCCCCGCAGGTAGGCGTGGTTCACCTCCTGCCCGAAGCCCGCCGGGGCCACCAGGGTGAGGGACGCGACCCGGGACGGGGCCGCTGCCCCCGCCGCGGCCACCACCGCCCCCCCGAGGGAGTGGCCGACCAGGTGGGCCCGCTCGACCCCCACCTGGTCCAGGAAGCCCACCACGGTCCGGGCCAGGTGGTCCAGGCTGGCGTCGCCAACGTCCTTGTCCGAGGCGCCGTGGCCGGGCAGATCCAGGGCGTAGACGGTGCGACCGTCGGCCACCGGGTCCTGGACGAACAGCCAGGAGTCCTTGTCGCCCCCGAAGCCATGCACCAGGACCACGGCCTCGGGGCCCTCCCCGATGGAGCCGTAGGCCAGGGTGTGGCCGTCGACGGCCACCGTCGCCACCTTCGCCCCCCCGGCCTCCTCCCCCTGCTCGGGGGAGGCCAGCTGGTTCCGGGCCTCGGCGGCGGCCGCCGTGACGGCCTCCTCGGGCACCTCCGGGGGGGCCACCAGGGCGATCGTCCCCCCGACCAGGACCTGGTCGCCGGGCCCGGCGACGATCGCCCGCAGCACCCCCTCCTGGGCGGACTCCACCTCGCCGGTGGCCTTGTCGGTCTCCACCTCGGCGAGGGCCATCCCCTTGGTGATCCGGTCGCCTTCGGCGACCAGCCACCCGACCACCTTGCCCTGGGTCATCGAGAGGCCCCACTTGGGCATCGTGACCGCCTGGATCCCCTCCTCGGCCACCTCAGCGCTCCCAGCCGACGACGGTCTTCACCGCGTTGACCACCCGCTGGGCGTCGGGGATGTAGAGGTCCTCCAGGGCGGGGCTGAAGGGCACCGGGGTGTGGGGGGCGGTGACCGTCTCGATCGGACCCCGCAGGGCGCCGAACGCCTCCCTGGCCACCAGCGCCGACACGTCGGTGGCCACGTTGCACCGGGGCGGGGCCTCGTCGACCACCACCAGCCGGCCGGTCTCCTCGACGGTCTCGAGGATGGTGTCCTCGTCGAGGGGGCTCGTCGTGCGCAGGTCGACCACCGTGGCCTCCACGCCCGAGGAGGCCAGCTCCCCGGCCGCCTCCAGGGCCACGGCGACCATGCGCCCCAGGGCCACGATCGTGACGTCGCCGCCCTCCCGGGCCACGTTGGCCTCACCGAAGGGGATGGCGTAGGCCTCCTCGGGGACCTCCCCCCGGGTCTCGTAAAGGGCCTTGTGCTCGCAGAAGATCACCGGGTCGTCGTCCCGGATGGCCTCGATGAGCAGGCCCTTGGCGTCGTAGGGGGTGGCCGGCACGACCACCTTCAGGCCGGGGACGTGGGTGAACACCGGGTACATGGCCTGGGAGTGCTGGGCGGCGGCCCGCAGGCCTGCCCCGTACATGGTGCGGATGGTGACCGGGGTGACGGCCCGTCCCCCGAACATGTAGCGGAACTTGGCGGCCTGGTTGTAGATCTGGTCGAAGCACACCCCCATGAAGTCGATGAACATCAGCTCCGCCACCGGCCGCAGCCCCTGGGTCGCCGCCCCGATGGCGGCGCCGATGAAGGCCGACTCCGAGATCGGGGTGTCGAGGACCCGGCCCGGAAAGCGGTGGTAGAGGCCCTTGGTGACCCCGAGGACGCCACCCCAGGCGTCCTCCTCCCCCGGCGCCCCTGCCCCGCCGGCGTTGTCCTCCCCCATGACGATCACGGCCTCGTCCCGCTCCATCTCCTGGGCGAGGGCCTCGGTGATCGCCTCCCGGTAGCTGATGGTCCGTGCCATGGCCTTGCCTCCTCGTCCTCGGGTCCTCAGTAGCTCACGTAGACGTCGGTCTCCAGGTCCTCGGGCCCGGGCTCGGCCGCCGCCTTGGCCTCGGCGACGGCCTGGTCCATGAGCTCGGCCACCTCGGCGTCGATGCCGTCCAGGCGGGCGGCGTCGACCTCCCCGGTCTGGGTCACCCGGTGCCGGAACCGGGTGAGACAGTCCAGGCGCTCCCGGGCCTGGGCCACCTCCTCGCCCCGGTAGGTCTGCTGGTCCCCCTCGAAATGCCCGAAGTAGCGGGTGAACTTGACCTCGATGAGGGTGGGGCCGCCCCCCTCCCGGGCCCGGGCGACCGCCTCACCGGCCGCCTCGTACACGGCGAAGAAGTCGAAGCCGTCGACGATGACCCCCGGCATGCCGAAGCCCCCCGCCCGGTCGGCGATGTTGTCGGCGGCGACGGACCAGGTGCTGGCGGTCGCCTCGGCGTAGCCGTTGTTCTCGGCGACGAAGATGGCGGGGAGCCCCCAGACCGACGCCAGGTTGAGCGCCTCCAGGGTGGTCCCCTGGTTGCTGGCCCCGTCCCCGAAGAAGGCCACGCCGACCCCGCCGGTGCCCTTGAGCTTGGCGGCCAGGGCGGAGCCGCAGATCAGCGGCGGACCCCCGCCGACGATGCCGTTGGCCCCGAGCATCCCCTTGCCCAGGTCCGCGATGTGCATGGACCCGCCCTTGCCGTGGCAGGACCCGGTGACCCGCCCGTAGATCTCGGCCATCATCGCCGTGGGATCGACCCCCTTGGCGATGCAGTGACCGTGCCCCCGGTGCGTGCTGGCCAGGGCGTCCCGGTCGTCCAGGTGCAGGCACACCCCGGTGGCCGAGGCCTCCTCGCCGGCGTAGAGGTGGACGAAGCCGGGGATCTCCCCGGTGGCGAACTCCTCGTGCACCCGCTCCTCGAAGGCCCGGATGGTGCGCATGGAACGGTAGGCCCGGAGGAGGGTGTCGGCGGTCAGTTCCCCCGTGGTCCGCTCGGAGGCGGGGAGGGTGTCGGCCATGGTGGCGACCTCCTTGTTGCTCGCTGCCCTGCTGGTCGTCGGTACTGCGGGCCCGGGCGGGTGCGAGGGCTCATCGCATCATCGCGCCGTTGTCGACCGGGACCCAGCCACCGGGGCCCTGGCGATCACCCGGGGGCGACCACCACCCCGGCCCCCGGCCGAGGAGCCCTGCCCGGGCCGCCTCCCGGAGCACGGCACCCACCCCCACACAGCGCGGCCCGTCGGGCCGCAGGCGGACCAGTGGGGGCGGCCCCCCGTCGAGCTCGATCTCCCGCTCGCCGTCCACCGCCACCACGCCGATGTCCCCCGCCAGGGAGGTCACCTCGGCCGACTCGCCCACCCGGAACGGCCGCCAGGAGCGCACCCCGACGTCCACGACCAGGCCGGGGGCGATCGGGGCCTGGACCACGTAGGGCGAGGCCTCGGGGGGGCCCAGGGACAACGCGACGCCGTCGGGGTCGTCGCGCCCGCTCGGGCACAGCAGGCCGGGCACGCTGGACAGCCCGATGGCGTCGGGCTCGGCGAAGGTGCAGTACAGCTCCACCAGCCCGGCGGGGTCCCACACCGCCCGGCTGCCCACGTGGGCGGTCCGGGACACACAGACGTCGACCAGGGCCCACTCCCGGCGACCGCCGGCGACCACCTCCAGGACCGCCGCCCTGGAGGTGGCCGTCGCCAGGTCCACCGCCCCGGTCGCCACCAGGCCGGCGGCGAGGCCGGCGACAGTGGCCTCCCGCAGCTCGGGGAAGGAGTTGTTGGTCCCGGTGGACAGGGCGAGCAGGGGGGTGTCCCCGCACGCCGCCGCCGCAACCCGGGCGGTGCCGTCGCCCCCCAGGCAGACCACCACCCCGACGCCGCGGGCCACCATGCGGGCGACGGCGGCGGTCGTGTCGGCCGCCGACTCGGTGATCGGGTCCTGGTCGAGGAACTCCACCGCCGGCCACGGCGGCCCCCGCCGCCGCTGGGCCCGCACGGCCCTGAGCACCGCCGCCGACACCCCGCCCAGGTCCGTTCCCATGAGCACCCGGTCCACGCCCACCGCCCCCAGGGAGGTGAGCATGCGCTCGACCATGTTCGCCTTCTCGGCGGTGGGGAACACCGAGGCCTTGGCGACCAGGCGCCGGATGTCCCGCCCCGACAGAGGGTTCGCGACGACCCCCACGACCGCCTCGCTCATGCCGCTCCCCTCGGCTCGCTCCGCTGTCGACGCCCCGGGGACGTCCCGGCTCCCCCTGACGGTACCACCAGGTCCAGTCTGGGCTCCGCCGGCCCGGGCGGGCAAGGCTGGGGCCCTCGCCCGACCCACCCGAGGCCGGGCACCCCGACGGGGGGTCGCCGGGGAACCGACGGCCGCGGGGGCGTCGAGCGTCGGCAGGGTAGGGACCCCGGACGCGGGGTAGGTCGGGGCCATGGAGCTGAGCGTCGCCCTCCCCACATCCGGATCCTGGGCCACCCCCGACCGCCAGGCCGAGGTGGCCCGCACCGCCGAGCGCCTCGGCTACCGCGGCCTGTGGAGCTTCCAGCGCCTCCTGTACGCCGGCCCCCCCGACGACCCCTTCGGCGGGAGCCGGGACGGGCGGTGGCCGTCCCCCTACCACTCGGTGCTCGACCCCCTCGTCTCCCTGGCCTTCGTCGCCGCCCACACGACCCGCGCCCGACTCGGCGTGGCCGTGGTGAACGGCCTGTTCTACTCGCCGGTCCTGCTGGCCAAGCTGCTCGCCAGCCTCGACGTGATCTCCGGGGGCCGCCTCGACGCGGGCATCGGCCTGGGCTGGTCCCGGGCGGAGTACGCCGCCTCGGGTGTCCCCCGGGCGGGTCGGGGCGCCCGCCTGGACGAGCTGCTGTCCTGCCTGGAGGCGCTGTTCGGGGACGACCCGGTCACCTTCTCCGGCCGGTGGTACGAGGTCCCCACCGCCGACGTGCAGCCCAAGCCGCTGCAGCGGCCCCGCCCGCCGCTGCTCCTGGGCGGGGGGTCGGAGGCCGCCCTGCGCCGGGTGGTCCGCCGGGCGGACGGCTGGGTC
>DASQQH010000082.1:0-2006 GCA_035643555.1 Acidimicrobiales bacterium
GCTCACGCCGACCACCTCGGCCTCCTCCCGCTCGCTCCCCCGTTGTCTGCCGCCCCGGGGCGTCGTACGCTCCCTCCATGGACGCCTCGTACGCGCACGGGACCAGCACCATCCCCCTGCTGGGCGAGACCATCGGGGCCAACCTGGAACGGACCGTGGCCCGGGTGCCGGACCGGGAGGCCCTGGTCTCCCGCCACCAGGGGCGGCGCTACACCTGGGCCCAGTTCAACGAGGCCGTCGACACCGTGGCCAGGGGGCTGCTGGCCCGGGGGGTGGAGGTCGGCGACCGGGTGGGGATCTGGAGCCCCAACAACGCCGAATGGGCGATCATCCAGTACGCCACGGCCAAGATCGGGGCCATCCTGGTCAACATCAACCCCGCCTACCGGGTGTCGGAGCTGGAGTACGCCCTGGGGCAGTCGGGGTGCCGGCTGCTCATCGCCGCCCGGTCCTTCAAGGACAGCGACTACGAGGCCATGGTGGCCGAGGTCCGTCCCCGCCTCGGCGCCCTGGCCGACGTGGTCTTCCTCGAGTCGTCGGCCTGGGACGGGCTCCTCGAGGCGGGGCAGGAGGCGTCGTCGGCGGGCCCGGCCAACCCGGCCAGCCAGGACGCCCTCCGGGCGCGCCTGGCCCACCTGCAGTTCGACGACCCCATCAACATCCAGTACACGAGCGGCACCACGGGGTTCCCCAAGGGGGCCACCCTGTCCCATCACAACATCCTCAACAACGGCTTCTTCATCGGCGAGGGCTGCCGGTACACCGAGGACGACCGGGTGTGCATACCCGTCCCGTACTACCACTGCTTCGGCATGGTGCTGGGCAACCTGGCCTGCACCACCCACGGTGCCTGCATGGTGCTCCCGGGCGCCAGCTTCGAGCCCCTGGCCGTCCTGGAGACCGTACAGGCGGAGCGCTGCACCAGCCTCTATGGGGTCCCCACCATGTTCATCGCCGAGCTGTCCCATCCCCGCTTCGGGGAGTTCGACGTCTCCACGCTGCGGACGGGCATCATGGCCGGCTCCCCGTGCCCGGTGGAGGTCATGAAGCGCTCGGTGGCGGAGCTGCACATGACCGAGGTGACCATCTGCTACGGGATGACCGAGACCTCCCCGGTGTCCGCCCAGACCGGGCCCGACGACACCCTGGACCAGCGGGTCTCCACCGTCGGCCAGGTCCACCCCCATCTGGAGCTCAAGGTGGTCGACCCGGCGACGGGCGAGGTCGTCCCCCGGGGACAGCCGGGGGAGCTGCTGACCCGGGGCTACAGCGTGATGCTCGGCTACTGGAACGACCCGGAGCGCACCGACGAGGTCATCGACCGGGCCCGGTGGATGCACACCGGCGACCTGGCCACGATGGACGGCGACGGCTACGTGAAGATCGTGGGCCGGTCCAAGGACATGGTCATCCGGGGCGGGGAGAACGTCTACCCCCGGGAGATCGAGGAGTTCATCTACACCCATCCCGATGTGGAGGACGTCCAGGTCATCGGGGTGCCTGACCCCCGCTACGGCGAGGAGCTCATGGCCTGGGTGCGACCCCGGCCCGGGACCGACGTCGACGAGGAGGCGATCCGCCAGTACTGCCGGGGCCAGATCGCCCACTTCAAGGTGCCCCGGTACGTCAAGTTCGTCGACGAGTTCCCCATGACCGTCACGGGCAAGATCCAGAAGTTCAAGATGCGGGAGGCCGCCATCGAGGAGCTGGGCCTCCAGGACGTCGCCACCACCCAGACGGCCTGAGCGGGGTCCAGCCGGGCGGGGGCCCGGTCGGGGCGGGCTACTCCGGGGCCCGGTGCCGGCGCTGGGCCTCCGCCCAGGACCGGCCGGGGTCCGCCTCGGGGTCCCGGGGCAGCCCGAGCGCCCGCTCGGCGATGATGTTGCGCTGGACCTCGGCGGTGCCGCCGCCGATGGTGAGGGCCGGTGCGAACAGGAACCCCCCCGGCCAGCCGTCGCCGGGGCAGGCCCCCGGGGGGTCGGCCGCCTGCCCGGCCAGCATCCCGG
>DASQQH010000083.1:0-5174 GCA_035643555.1 Acidimicrobiales bacterium
CCTCGCCGAGACCGGCCCAGGCCTCGAGCACCCCGGGGGTGGCGACGACCACCGACACCTGGTGATCCGCGGCCGCGGCCAGGGCCGCACCCGGGTCGAAGCGCTCGATCAGCACCACCGCCGCGCCGCTCACCAGGACCATCCCCAGCACCATGTTGAGGCCGAAGATGTGGAACAGGGGTGGGACGCCGAGGCACCGGTCCTCGGGCGTGAGGGCCAACCGCGGCACCCGGCGCACCTGGTCGAGGTTGGCGAGCAGGTTGCCGTGGGTGAGCATCGCCGGCTTTGGCGCGCCGGCGGTGCCCGAGGTGAAGATCAGGACCGCCAGGTCCCCCGCCTCCCGGGGCACCACCGCTGGCGGGGGCGCCCCCTCGACGGCGGAGCCGCCGAGGACGGCTGCCCCCGGCATGGCCAGCCCCGCCGGGACGGCGACGTGGTCCACGCCCGCCGTCGGATCGAGCGCCTCCAGGGTGTCCTGGCTCCCCGGGCCCCCGACGACCACCCGGGCCCCCACCTCGGCCAGTTCGGCCGCCACCTCCGCCGGGGGACTGGCGGGATTGAGGGGGACGGCCACCGCACCGATCCCCAGCACCGCCAGATAGGCGACCACGAACGTGGGGGAGGCGGCCGCCACGATGCCGACCCGGTCGCCGGGGTCCACGCCCAGCTCCGCCAGCCCGCGCCGCCAGGCGGCGGCCTCCTCCCTGACGGCTCCCCAGGTCATCGTCCCCCAGCCACCCACAAGGGCCGGGGCGTCGGCGGTGTGGGACTCGATCGCCGCGGCCAGGTTCACCTGGCGGTGTCCGGGTCGTCCCCCGGCGGCCGCAGGACGACCTCGTCGCCCTGGGCCACCCCGAGGTGTCGGGCGGCGGATCGACGGTCGCACACCAGGGCCAGCAGCCCAGAGGAGTCCACCACCAGGCCCACCTCGCCCGGGTCGAGATCGGCGAAGGCCCGGACCCGCCGGGCGGACGCCCGTGTCCCCCCGGCCAGCTCGAGGCCGACCACCGAACCCACGGGGCCGCCGTCGTCAGGCGCCAGCGCGAGCTGGGCATTGCCGAACCGGTCCACCCACACCACGGGGGCCGCAACCCCACCCGGGACCGTCCGGGACACCACCTGGGGACCGGGAACCAGGGTCGCCGGGTCGATCTCGGTTCCCAGGTCGAGCGGGTCGGCCCCCCGAGCCAGGGCAGCCGCGGCGGGGGCGAAGACGTCCCGGCCGTCGAAGGTCGGTCCCGCCTCCCCCGGGGCCCCCACCACCCTGGGGACCACCGGATAGCTCGCCGGGGGCAGGGCGACGGCCCGGGCCGCCCCACCCAGGGCCTCGACCGCCGGCAGGAGCAGCCCATTGTCCGGCCCGACGAACACCAGCCCGTCGGGACCCGCCGCTCGGCTCCCGAGGTCGGCAGGCTCGACCACGATGGCCCGGCGGGACGTACCCACCCCGGGGTCCACCACGGCGAGCGCCACCCCCGGGGCCAGCCAGGGGGCGGACCGCCGCAGGGCCAGGGCCCCGGCCAGCACGTCATGGGGAGGGAGCTCGTGGGTGAGATCGACCAGCACGGCTCCCGGGGCCAGCCTGCGCAGCACCGAGCGCACCACCCCCACGAACTCGTCCGCCTGGCCGTAGTCGGACAGGAAGGAGATCGTGGACGCCGGCGCGCGCCGATCCCCGTCCTCCCGCTCCCCCTCGGGCCAGGTCACCGGTCGGGGCAGGCTACCCGGCTTCGGTGTAGCGGTCGGCCAGGTACTTGTCCACGTCCTCTTCTCGGAGGCGGTAGGAACGGCCCACCCGAACCGCGGGCAGCTGGCCGGCGTTGATCAGCCGGTAGACGGTCATGGTGGAGACGCGCAGTGATGCAGCCACCTCGCTCACGGTGAGAAACCCGGTCCCGGCATGCTGTCGACCTGTCAGTGGAATCACCCCTCTCCGCCCCTCCGACTGTACGCCACCAACGGTGGATGGGAGAACCCGACGGGGGGACGCCCGCTCACGGTCCCGGATGTCCCAACTCCACCGAGCGGGCCGTTGCGGCCGAGACCGCGTCCAGCAGGGCTCCCCGCACGGCCCGACCCTCGAGGACCCCCAGGCCGGCGGCACTGGTGCCCCCCGGGGAGGTGACGGCGGCCCGGAGGGTGGCCGGCGAGGCACCTGACTCGGTGAGGAGCCGGGCGGCGCCGGCCACGGTCTGGGTCACCAGCGTCTGGCTGACGTCGTGGCTCAGCCCGACGGCCACGCCCGCGTCGACCAGGGCCTCCACGATCAGGAACAGGTAGGCGGGCCCCGACCCAGACAGGCCGGTCACGGCGTCCAGGCTGGCCTCGGGGAGACGGACCACGGTGCCGACGGCGCCGAGGACCGCCTCGGCCCAGCCGAGGTCTCCCTCGTGGGCCTGGGTCCCCGGAGCCAGGGCGGACACCGCTGCCCCCACCAGCGCGGGCGTGTTGGACATGGCCCGCAGCACCCTCACCCCCGGCTCCAGCCACCCCTCGAGCACCGCCAAGGGGACCCCGGCGGCGATCGACAGCACCCGTGTCACCTCCAGTCCCCGGAGCGACCTGCAGGCCGCCTCGGCGTCCACGGGCTTGACCGCCACCACCACCCCCTCGGCGGTGACCGGGGTCTCCATCACCCGGAGGCCGGGATGGGCGGCGATCAGCTCCTCCCGGCGCTCGGGGCGGGGTTCCACCACCCCGAGCTCCTCGAGCTGGACCCCACCGCCAGCGACCAGCCCGGTGAGCAGCGCCTCTCCCATCTGGCCGCCGCCAAGGATGACCAGCCTGGTTTGCACGAGCCAGCAGGCTAGGGCGGCACGACCCGGGGCGCCACCCTTGGTGGTCCGGGCGGCCCGAGGAACGTGGGGACAGCCGCACTTCCCCGAACGGCGCCCGCTCGCCCCTCGGGCCAACCGGAGCGACCGTAGCGCCGCCACCGACGCCGGGCAAGGCGGCCCCGCCCCCGCCCGGCCCGGCTGTGAGGGACGGTGCCAGGCTCCCCGCCCAGGAGACGGAGCCAGCCCCCACCTCGGCGGCGACGGTGTGGGCAAACCCCCAGCCGATGACCCGCCACGACGCAGGGCGACCGTCGCAGTGGTGGGCGCCGGGCCACCGAGAGGAGGGACATCGGGCCAGGGTGTCCGGGGGCGACCGGGATGGCCTGCACTCTGGTTCTCGGGCGCGGCGCGATGGCCCACCAGGTCCAGGCGTCACCGGTCCGGGCCCTCGCCCCCGGACCGCGGGGGTAGCGATCAGATCGCCGGGGCCAGGTCCCCTCGGGGCGACTCGCCCCCACCCGGGCATCGCTGGGGACGATCCCCCGGCCCAGGGGCGCCAGGCGCTTCACCGTCTGGGCGTCGGCGGCTCCCCCGGCCGGGCCGGGCTGCTCCAGGGTGGCGCTGATGGAGGGGACCGACGCTGTGCCCGGGGCCTCCGTCGACGGTGGGGTCCGCAGAGAACCCGCCCGCGGGGGCCGCTGCATGGCATTCAGTCGCAGGCCACCAGCTCCCGGTCGATCAGCCGGGCATAGAGATCGAGCAGGCGAGAGCCAGCGGCGGACCAGGTGTACCCCGAGGCCCGGGCGACCGCCCGGCGCGACAGCGTCTGGGCGAGCCGAGGGTCCCCCAGCACCCCCAACGCGGCCTCGGCGAAGCCGGCGGGGTCGCGCCCCTCGACGAGGAACCCGGTGGCCCCGTCCTCGACCAGGGTTGGAAGCCCCCCGACGGCGTTCGCCACCACCGGGGTGCCACAGGCGCCGGCCTCCAGCGCCACCAGGCCGAACGACTCCGATCGGCTCGGCACCAGGCACACCTCCATGGCCCGATACCAGGTCGAGAGCAGTTCGTGGGGCTGGGGAGGGACGAAGCGCACCGACTCCCCCAGACCCAACTCGGCAACCACCGCCCGCAGGCGGGCAAGCTCGCGATGGCCGGCTGGGCCACTCGGGCCGCCGATCACGGCCAGCAGGGCCCCGGGGACCCGCTCCCGCACGATGGCCAGGGCCCGCAGCGCCACCTCGGCCCCCTTGAGGGGTTGGATCCGGCCGACAAAGGCCAGCAGCGGCCGGTCGACGGGCAGGCCGAGGGCCCGGCGGGCCTGGCCCCGGTCCCCGGGGGCGAAGAAGGCGCCGTCCACACCTGGGGCCACCGTCTCGATACGGTCCGGGTCGGCCCCGTAGAGGGCGACCAGCTGGTCGGCCTCCACCGAACAGGACGCCAGGACCGCGTCGGAGCACGCGATGACGCCGGCTTCGGCCTCGGCCCGGCGAGCGGGCTCGGCGGCGACCGCCTCCTCGGGGCTGGTTTCGGCCTTGACCCGGTCCAGGGTGTGGAAGGTGGAAGCCAGGGGCAGGCCCAGTTCGTGCTTGATCACGTGGCCGGCAAGCCCCGACAGCCAGTAGTTGGCGTGAAGGGCGTCCGGAGGACCACAGCGCCCGCAGTCGACCGATGCCGCGATCCTGGCCAGGACCCCCTCGGTGAACTCGTCCACCAGCCCCGGGAGGGCCTCCTTGCCCACCGGGGCCAACGGGCCGGCCGGGATGTGGTGGACCTGGAACCCGGGCTCCACGCTCACCGTGGCGGGAACGTCGGGAGCCCAGGCCCTGGTGTAGACGTCGCACACCGCCCCGGCCCGAGCCAGCGCGGAGGACAGCTGACGCACGTAGACGTTCATCCCCCCGCCATCACCACTCCCGGGCTGGGCCAGCGGCGACGTGTGCAGGGAGAGCACCGCCAGACGACGCACGGGCGATCACCCTATCCCGGGTGGGCCCCGTTCTCGCCATCCGGGTGGGAGCGCTACTCGCCGGGGGGTCCCGGTCCCTCGGCCTCGCTCCCGGTGGTCGCCGTCGGCGACCCATCGTCGCGTCCCACCCCGGAACGGGCATCGTTCTCGTGACGGAACGACAGGTAGATGCGCACCAGGGTCAGCCGCTGCTCCTCTGTCAGGTGGGTGTCCCGGAGAATCTCCTCCTGGAGGTCGGGCACCTCGCCCCGCTCCTCCAGGATGCCCGCCCGCACATACAGGGTCTCCGCCGAGATGCGCAGGGCGCGGGCGATCTGCTGGAGGATCTCCGCCGAGGGCCGCCGCAACCCCCGCTCGATCTGGCTGAGGTAGGGGTTGGAGATCCCCGCCAGCTCCGAGAGTCGCCGGAGTGACAGCCGAGCGAGGGCCCG
>DASQQH010000084.1:0-5170 GCA_035643555.1 Acidimicrobiales bacterium
CCTGGGCGGGGTCGGCGCCGGACAGCCTCCCCCCGTCCTCACAGCGGGCGAGGTCCTCCCCGTTGCCCAGCCCCGCCCGCACCGCCGCCGGGGCGCCCTCGACCAGCACCGCCCGGAGGCCCTCATCGTCGAGGGCCCACACGCCCCCGCCGCCCAGCCCGCTCGGGACGGCCGTGTCCAGGGCGTCCATGACCGCCGCCAGCCTCGGGGCCAGCTCATCGGCCCCCAGGGGGGCGGCGAGGAGCCGGACGCCGCAGGAGATGTCGAACCCCACCCCGCCGGGGGACACCACACCGCCCCGGTCCACATCGGTGGCGGCCACCCCCCCGATGGGGAACCCGTAGCCCCAGTGGACGTCGGGCATGGCATAGGAGGCCGTGACGACCCCGGGCAGGGTGGCCACGTTGGCCACCTGCACCAGCGCCTCGTCCCCGGTCACCTGGGGCAGCAGGGCCGCCGAGGCGGCCACCATCCCAGGGACCCGCATGGCGCCGACGGGCTCGATGCGCCACCAGTCGGTCGCCCCGGCCACTGCCCGGAGGTCCACGGGCGGGGATGCCTGCCTCACACGTCCACCAGCACCCGGCACCGCCAGCCCTCCTCGTCGGCGAGCATGGACAGCCCGTGGTAGGAGACGGCCTTGGGCACCGGCCCCGAGCGCACCGCCTCCCCCGCGGGCACCACCTCCATGTCACCAGCGACACCACCGGACTCGGTCTCGGCCAGGTGGAACCGGACCGGCACCACCGACAGGGTGTCCAGGGTGAAGATCACGTCCTCGAGCAGGGACACCAGCTGGTCCTCGGGGCCCACGGCGCCGACGTCGAGGGGCACCAGCCGGGTGACGGGGACCTCGGGCACCTCGGCGAAGCCCGCCACCAGGGCGACCAGGGCCTCGGTCAGGCACGCGGCGCGGTCGGGGCCCCACGCCTCGATCATCGTGTCGGCGGTGTGGGGGACCAGCCGGTGTCCGCGGGGGGACCGGGCGCGGTCGACCACCGGCTCCGGGCGCCCGTCCCCCGCCGGCGGGGACGGGCCGCCCGGGCCGCCGGCAGGCACCTCGCTCACCGTTGCCACCCCACCCAGCCTGTCGGCATCCCCTGCACCTCCGGATCGAGCGTCCTCCCCGGGCCAGGGTCCCGCATCCGCCACCGCCAAGCGAGTGCCGAAGGTCCCTTCCGGGCGGGCCAGGTCGCCCGGTGGTGACCGGCGGCGTAGGGTCGGGCGGTGACCTCGTCCGCCTACCTCCGCTTCCCCGCCCTCCACAACGACCTGGTCGTGTTCGTCACCGAGGACGACCTGTGGGCCGTGAGCGCCGACGGTGGGCCGGCCCGACGCCTCACCGCCGACCACCTCGAGGTGGGGCGTCCGGCCCTGTCCCCCGACGGGAGCCTGGTGGCCTTCACCAGCACCGCCGAGGGCCAGACCGACGTGTACGTGATGGGCGCCCGGGGCGGCCCCCCGCGACGGCTGACCTGGCTGGGGGAGGCCGCCGTGCGCGGCTGGACCCCGGACGGCCGGATCGTGATGACCAGCGCCGCCGGCCAGCCCTTCGCGGTGCTGGCCCAGCCCTACGCCCTCTCCCCCACGCCGGCGCCCGGCGCCGGGCCCACGCCCCTTCCCTACGGCCCGGTGACGGCGGTGTCCTACGGGCCGGCCGGGGGCGTGGTGGTGGGACGGAACACCGCCGACCCGGCCCGGTGGAAGCGCTACCGGGGGGGCACCGCCGGGGACATCTGGATCGACCGGGGGGGGACCGGCGACTGGCACCCCCTCCTCGAGCGCCCCAGCCTCGACGGGGCCCCGTCCTCCGGCCCCGCCTTCCCCGGCAACCTGGCCTGCCCCATGTGGATCGGCGAGCGCATCTGGTTCCTCTCGGACCACGAGGGGGTGGGGAACCTGTACTCCTGCGCCCCCGACGGCACGGGGCTGGCCCGCCACACCGACCACGAGGAGCACTACGCCCGGTGGGCGGCCACCGACGGCGCCCGCATCGTCTACCAGGTGGCCGCAGCGGTCTGGCTGTACGACCCCGCCACCGGGGAGACCCGCCGCCTCGAGGTGGAGGTGGCGAGCCCCCGGACCCAACGCCGGCCCCACTTCGTCGACGCCGACCGGCACCTCGGGGGCTTCGCCCTCGACCGCCAGGGCGGGTCCCTGGTCCTCGACGTGCGGGGGAAGCTGGTCTCGTTCCCCCCCTGGGAGGGGCCGGTCACCCAGCACGGCCAAGCCCAGGGGGTGCGCTACCGCCTTGCCCGCTTCGCCGGTGAGGCCGCCATCGTGGCGGTCAGCGACGACGGGGGGGAGGAGGGTCTGGAGGTCCACGACCCGCACGGCGATGGTGGCCCGGTCGTCCGCCGCCTGCCGGTGCCCGACCTGGGGCGGGTGGTCGAGGTGGCCCCCTCCCCGGCGGGGGACACCCTGGCGGTGACCAACCACCGCAACCAGCTCCTGGTCGTGGCCGTGGCCGACGGGGCCACCCGGGTGATCGACGAGTCCGGCGCCGGCCGCCCGGGCGATCCGGCCTGGTCGCCCGACGGCCGGTGGCTGGCCTACAGCTTCCCGGCCAGCGAGCACACCCGCCAGATCAAGGTGGCCGAGGTCGCCTCGGGCCAGGTCCACCAGGTCACCGCCCCGGCGTTCCAGGACGCCGCCCCGGTCTTCGACCCGCGGGGGCGCTACCTTGGCTTCCTCTCCCGGCGGAGCTTCGATCCGGTCTACGACGCCCTGGCCTTCGACCTGGGCTTCCCCCGGGCCACCCGGGCCTACCTCGTCACCCTCCGGGCGGCGGACCCCTCACCCCTCCTGGTCCGGCCCGCTGCCGGCGAGGACGGCCAGGAGCGCGAGGGCGGGACCCCACCGACGGCGCCCGAGGGGGGGGACGGGCAGGGGCCCGAGGCGGTGCCGACGCCGAGGGTCGACATCGACCTCGAGGGCATCGGGGAGCGGGTGGTCGCCCTGCCCTTCCCGGCCGGCCGCTACGAGGCCCTGGTCCTGCTGGAGACCAAGGCCCTGGTCCTGTCGAGGCCCATCGAGGGCGCCCTGTCCCGGGACATCTTCGCCACCGGCCCGCCGGCGAACGGGACCATCGAGTCCTACGACCTGGCCGAGGACAAACACGAGATCCTGGTCGAGGAGGTGGCCGAGGTCGTCTTCTCCGGTGACCGGTCCCACCTCGCCTACGCCACGACCGATGAGGAGGGGGGGCGCCAGCTGCGGCTGCTGCGGGCGGGGGCCAAGCCGCCCGAGGACACCGAGCACGCCCCGCCCGGGCGCGCCGGCGGCTGGATCGACCTGGCGCGCCCCCGCCTGCTGGTCGACCCGGGGGCCGAATGGGCCCAGATGCTCACGGAGGCCTGGCGGCTCCAGCGGGAGGACTTCTGGGTGGCCGACATGTCCGGGGTGGACTGGGAGGCGGTGCTGGCCCGGTACGTGCCCCTGGTGGGCCAGGTGGCCACCCGGGCCGAGCTCTCCGACCTCATCTGGGAGATGCAGGGGGAGCTCGGGACCTCCCACGCGTACGAGCTCGGCGGCGACTACCGCCAGCCGCCGGAGTGGACCCAGGCCCGCCTGGGCGCCGACCTGACCTGGGACCCCGCCACCAGCCGGTGGCGGGTGGCCCGGGTGGCCCGGGGGGCCAGCTGGGACCCGAGGGAGGCCTCCCCCCTGGCGGCACCCGGCGTGGCGGTGGCCCCCGGAGCGGCGATCGTGGCCATCAACGGCCAGCCGGTGCCGGCCGAGACCGGCCCTGGTCCCCTCCTCGCCAACCAGGCGGGCCAACCCGTGGAGATGACGGTCGAGGGGCCCGGGGGCACCGGGACCCGGCGGGTCCTCGTGCCGACCCTCGCCGACGAGCGCCCACTGCGCTACCGGGACTGGGTGGCGGCCACCGCCGACCGGGTGCACCAAGCGACCGACGGCCGGGTGGGCTACGTCCACGTCCCCGACATGATGGCCAGGGGCTTCGCCGAGTTCCACCGGAGCTACCTCGCCGAGGTGGAGCGCGACGCCCTGATCGTCGATGTGCGGTTCAACGCCGGCGGCCATGTCTCTGGCCTGTTGCTGGAGAAGCTGGCCCGGCGGCGGATCGGCTACGACGTGCCCCGGCGGGGGACCATCTCGCCCTACCCGGCCGAGTCCGTGGCGGGCCCCCTGGTGCTGGTCACCAACGAGTGGGCGGGCTCGGACGGGGACATCTTCACCCACGGCTTCCAGGTCCTCGGCCTGGGCCCGGTGGTGGGCACCCGGACCTGGGGCGGGGTGATCGGTATCGAGCCCACCCACCCCCTGGTGGACGGCAGCCTCACCACCCAGCCGGAGTACGCCTACTGGTTCGTCGACGTGGGCTGGGGGGTGGAGAACCACGGCGCCGACCCCGACCACGAGGTCCAGGTGCGGCCCCAGGACTACGCCGAGGGGCGCGACCCGCAGTTGGAGACGGCCCTCGCCCTCATCCTCGACGCCCTTGCCGGGCACCAGCCGCGCCGGCCCGACCTCACCACCCGCCCCCGGCTGGACCTGCCCCGCCTCCCCGCCCGGGGCTGACCGGCCCAGGGGGCCTGGTCGCCCCGACCCGGGATGGCCGGCTCAGTCCGCCCGCCCCGAGAGGCGCTCCACCACCCGGAGCAGGGCGGTGTGGTCCAGGCCCCCGTCACCCTGGAGCCGGGCGGCGGCCATGAGCTGGCCCACCATGGTCCCCAGGGGGGCCACCACGCCGGCCTCCCGGGCCGAGTCGGCCACGATCCCCAGGTCCTTGTGGTGAAGGTCCACCCGGAACCCCGCCTGGAACTGCCGCTCGAGCATCGCCTGGGCCTTGCGATCGAGGATCCGGTTGCCGGCCAGGCCCCCCGCCAGCACCTTGACCGCCTGGTCGGTGGCCACGCCGAAGGCCTCCAGGAACACGATGGCCTCGGCCACGAGCTCGATGGTCCCGGCCACGATGAGCTGGTTGGCCGCCTTCACCGTCTGTCCGGCGCCGGCCGGGCCGACGTGGACGACCGTGGACCCCATGACCTCCAAGAGGGGGCGGGCCGCCTCGACGTCGGCGTCGTCCCCGCCCACCATGATCGACAGGGTGCCCTCGACCGCCCCCTGGTCGCCGCCGCTCACGGGGGCGTCCACCACCCGGACACCCCTGGCGGCACCCGCCTCGGCCACCTCCCGGGCGGTG
>DASQQH010000085.1:0-2841 GCA_035643555.1 Acidimicrobiales bacterium
CTGTCGATGACCGTCTCGGCGTCTCCCGCCTACGGGCAGGCCAACGTGGGGATGTCCGTCGAGGAGTCCCTGGCCCAGGCAGCGGCGGTGTGTGAGCTGGTCGGGGGGTCGCTCCCGGTCGACGTGGTGGTGTCCTGTGCCTTCGGTTCGCCCTACGAGGGGGACCTGGCGCCCGGGGAGGTGGCAGCCCTGGGACGGCGGCTGCTCGACGGGGGAGCGTCCTCGCTGACCTACGCCGACACCACCGGCGTGGCCACGCCCCGGCGGGTGGCGGCGTTGGTGGATGCCACCGGCATCGACATCGGTCTCCATCTGCATGAGACCAGGGCGACGGGGCTGGTCAACGCGTACGCCGGCTGGCAGCTGGGCGTCCGGCGCTTCGACACCTCGATCGGTGGGCTCGGCGGCTCCCCGTTCGCCGCCGGGAGTGCGGGAAACCTTGCCACCGAGGCATTGGTCCACCTCCTCGACGACCTCGACGTGGACACCGGCATCGATCTCGATCGGCTCCTCGAGGCGGCTGCCCTTGCGGCCTCTCTCGTCGGTCACGCCCTGCCGAGCCGCGTCGCCGAGGTCGGGCCGCGTGGCCGGCTGACCGGCCCCGGCGGACAGGAGGGGGACCAGGGTGCCCTGGTGTGAGAGCTGCAGCCAGTTCCAGGACAAGTCGACGGTCAGCCGCAAGGGAGAGTGCCCGGTCTGCGGGCGGGTCATCGCCAAGCCCGTGCGGGTGCCCTGGCACTTCAAGATCCTGATCATCGCCACGGCGGCCTACCTTGCCTACCGTCTCTACCAGGGCATCGTGCTCCTGGTTCATGTCCTCTGAGCGGCCTGCGGCCCCGGCCAGGCCGGCCTCGGCCCGGGGGACCAGGGTGAAGGGCCCGCTGGGGTGCGGCTAGACTGCGGGCAACGGGCTGTGGCGCAGCTTGGTCAGCGCGCTTGACTGGGGGTCAAGAGGTCCGGGGTTCAAATCCCCGCAGCCCGACGGCGTTTCTACAGGGCAGAGGGTCTGTCACCCGAGCGGACGGACCTTCTGAGGGGGCCTCGTCAACGGTTTGTCAGCGAAGCGGCCCGGGGAGGGGATGGTGTCAAGGGACGGCAACGCCGACGCCCCGGTCAAGCTCGTCGACGTCCGGGCGAACGCCGCCTTCACCGACTTGGTGGACAAGGGATGGGCCGTGGGGCCCGCTGCTGAGCCCGACGCGTGGCGGCGGGCGGTCAAGGCCCGGGCCCGGCGTGCAGGGCTGCGAGTCCGCACCGGCGAGGCGCGGCCCTGGTCCGGCGGCGACAGCCGGCCCTGGGCCATCACCGTCGCCGGTCACAAGAGCATGTCGGTTGCCATGGGCGGCTACGCCCTGGCGACGCTCGGGCGCTCGGTCGTCGAAGCGGCCGTGCAGTCGGAGGGCAACGCCCTGCCCGAGTAGCGGGTTGGGGAGCCCCGCTCGAGGTCGCCGGGCGGAAGATGGCGATAGCTCTTCTCCGCCGTCGGCGCGGGGAACGGCCGAGGAGTCTGGCCACCACCACGGCCGCTCACCCTGCCAGGGCACATCGTGCAGGGCGGTGTGGCAGGCGTCGGGGAAGCGGCTGGCCGCCAGCCCGGTCCCGGGCCAGGTGGTCGAAGCGGGCGACGAGGGTGTCGTGGTGGTACGGCGGCGAAGCTCGTCACGGGCCACGGGCCGGGGTCCCAGAGGCCAGCCGATGGCGCTGCCGCCTCGGGCGCTCCTTGGCTCCCGCGCGCTGGCATCAGTCCCAGGACATTCGGCGCATCGCCAGGGGTGGCGAGAGGGTGCGGGAGCACAGCGGGACGGCACAGCGCCAGGGACTCGTGGTCCCACGTCCTGCCGGCGAGTCTCCCTCGCCTGGACGCCGGGCGCTGCTGGCCGGTGGACCCCAGCCACAACACCGTCGTGGCCGGAGACCACCGCACGGGCATTCCCCGCGGCAACGATCCGGCGGGGTCGGCGGTGACGGCAGACCTGGCGGGCGGTGTTCATCGCCGTCGTCGGTGTCGTAGCGATGGCGAGCACCGCACCGTTTGTTCTCAGGAACAATCCAGGCAGATCGAGATCGGCGTTCTGGGGGAACGGGCTCGTCGCAATGGCACGACGGGAAGGGTGAGCTGGTCCTAAGCCCCGCCGTCCTCCCTCCCTCCTGTCCCGTTGCTGGGCTGTGGCACCTCTCCCTGTGTGGACCATGTTGTACGTCACGCCCACGCCGTAGCAGGGACGTGTCAATGCCGATAGTCGTAGGGCTGCTTCTCACCACGCGCATGGGCGGACAGGTCCAGACCATAGGCCTTGCAGACCGTCCGTCCCCGCTTCACGAACTCCCCGCACGCTGGGCAGGACCTCCCCCGGGGGCGGGTCACAAGCCAGAGGACGCCCAGGATGACATCACCTGCCACCCACAAACCGATGATCAGGCCGGCGCCAATGGTGGTCCCGACCGTGCCGGCCGCTTGGCATCCCTGGCCAACACAGTTGCCCACCGTGTTGGAGGCGCTGACGAGGCCCCCGATGAGCCAGGCCAACATGACGGCGTTGAAGACCAGCACGATCCAGGTCATCACACGCCAGCGGGGGAGCCATCTCCGCTTCGCGGGAACCGACGACGTCGGTTCCTTCTCTGTCACCACCTGCCTTCCACCCCTCTGATCGGGAAACAAGTCCCCACTCCGACCACTCCATGCGCCCCATCGTGGTTCCCTCACCTTCTGCTCTCGACCGGTTGGTGACTAGGGGCGAAGTGCCCTCCTCGATCAGCAACGTGCCCCGGATCATCGGGGGCCGGCCGGGGCCGGCGTCAGCCACGCTCTCGGCGCTGGGCCAGTCCCTTCGCCGAGCG
>DASQQH010000086.1:0-3756 GCA_035643555.1 Acidimicrobiales bacterium
ATGCCGACGATGGGGTTGGCGGTCAGCTCGGGGATCCCCACTCACGGTCCGTACATCCGGTGGGGACTCTGCCAGGTCAAGGCTGGGCCCACCGGTCGTGCTGCCAGGTCCGTCGTTGGAGCGGGGGTTCGCCAGGGCCACGTATGCCATGTCTCCCGAGGGCTGGCGACCGACGGGGCCTCAGGGCAACAGTGCCATCGCGATCCACCCATCCACGCCTGCACTCTCTATCGAGTGGGAGCAGCGCATCGGGGGTCGCAGTGGCTGCTCCCTGGCCGGGTCCGGGGAACCCCCCTTTGAAGGGTCGGACGATGCCGATGTGAGCACAGAACGTCGCGTCCCAGGCCGCTGTGTTGCCACTCCTGGCCCCCAAGGGATCGAGCCACCAGCCAACCTCGCCCAGGGCTCCTCGTCGTGGGGGTTGTGAGGCGTGAGGATGAGGGTGCTCGGCGCCCTCCACCAGCAACCTTGGTGGTGGAGGGAGGCCGGCCCCACACGGGTGTGCATCCCCCGGCTGGTCGGCTCCTCCCATGCTCCCCGAAGTGGTCCCCAGTCACCGTCGGCCGTCCGCGCCCTCGAACAACCTCACCCGGGCCCACGACCCGCCCTGGAAGGGGTTGAACGTCTCGTTCAGTCACGCCGCTGTCTGGCCGCGGACGGCTCTCCCCGTAGGTCATCCCAGCCGGGTGCGCTAGAGGGCTGGTTGACGAAACGCCGTGGGGACGGGCGGTTCGTCGAGCCAGCAAGGGCTGGGCGCCCGACCAGGCACCCGAAGACGTCGTGGAACGTGGGACGGTCGTACACAGGGTCTGGTGGGTTTGGCGCATAACCCGTGGTCGTCGTGCCGCCACCAGCAAGCGCTGGCAGGCGCGTTTGGTGGATAGGGCACAGGCGCCTGACGAGCCGTTTCCAAGGGGGAATGCGGTGACGGGGCGGGCCGTTGCACGGTGACCCGGAGCCCACCGGTGGCTCGGGGGCGTGTGTGAGGATTCCGGCGCGTGCTTGGGTGATGCTCTTGATGGGGCGCAGGCGCACAGCCTGCTCCGGTGTCGAAGCGGGGGCTCTTGACCAGTGGCAAGGTGACAACCGCCAACGCCCCCGGCGGTGGTGGGGATTGGTGACCACCGTGCGCGTCCACCCAGGCCGTTAGGCGGTCCACGGTCCTCCCCCTGGCCGCCAGACGGATTCGTAGACGCAGCGCCGTGAACGACAGCGACGCCCCGTGTGCCATTCTGGAGTGGACCTGTCACCACCACACCGAGGCCCTGGAACCGCTGAACCTTTGGAGCGGGCAGGTGGGCGATCGGGCCAGCGCCGATGCTGCCCCGGAGCCCCCCGTGGCGGGTCGGGTGTGGGAGGTGGTGACCGGCGACGCCTTCCGCCCGGGTGGTCGCGATGCCCCTTCGGCAGGCGCAGCCGAGACGTGACGGGCAGGCCAGGCGGGGCCTCGGGGCGCCACGTCCCCCTTGACCGTCCACCAGGCATCCACCCGGGCGCCACGGAACCGACTCTGCCCAGGTCAGCATCCGCCCGACCGGCTCCTGGTGACAAGGCAGGAAACGGGGCACCTGAGCCAGACCGGGGAGCGTGGGCCCGGGCGAGGCCCCGGCGGAGGCCAATTTCCCGCCGACCCCGGGCTTCTCTAGGCTTGGACGATGGCCGATCCCGGCGTCGAGGCCCACTCCGGCACACGGCCCGACGGGTCCGAGCACCACTCGGTCCTCGGCCATGCCATCGACCGTCGTGAGGATCCCGACCTCCTCCTGGGGGCGGCGGGGTTCGTCGGCGATCTCACCGTCCCCGGCCTGGTGCACGCGTGCTTCGTGCGTTCCCAGGTGGCCCATGCCATCCTCACCCGGGTCGACCTGGACGACGCCAGGAAGCAGCCGGGCGTTGTCGCCGCCCTCGGGGCCGAGGACCTCGACCTATCCCCCCTCCCCGAGGGCCTGCCGCCCCCCGAGGGGGCCCGCCCGGACCTGGCCCGCCCATGCCTGGCGAGCGAGCGGGTGCGCTTCGTTGGCGAGGCCGTGGCGGTGATCGTGGCCGAGGACCCCGCGGCGGCGGTGGATGCCGCCGAGGCGGTTGAGGTCGACCTGGAGGACCTGGCCCCGGTGGTCGACCCGCTGGCCGCCCTGGCGACGGGGGCGCCGCTTGTCTTTCCGGCGCACGGAACCAACGTCGTGCTCGAGTTCGGCCACGACGCCCGGGACGGGGACGACGCCCTCGCCGGGGCCGAGGTGGTGGTGTCCGGGCGCGTCCTGAACCAGCGCGTGGCCCCCGTACCCATGGAGCCCAACGGAGCCCTCGCCGTACCCGAGGCCGACGGCCGGCTGTCGGTGTGGGCCAGCACCCAGGCACCGTTCCGCGTGCGCGACACCGTTGCCTTCGCCCTTGGCTGTGAGCCTGGCGAGGTGCGCGTCCTGGCCCCGGCGGTGGGGGGCGGCTTCGGCGCCAAGGGCGGCGTGTACCCCGAGGTGGTCGTGGTCGCGGCCCTGGCGAAGGCCCTGGGCCGGCCGGTCCGCTGGGTGGAGACCCGCTCGGAGAACCTGGTGGCGATGACCCACGGCCGGGGGCAGGTGCAGGACTTCGAGCTCGGGGCACGCAGCGACGGCACGATCGTCGGCCTGCGCGCCCGGAGCGTGGTCGAGGCCGGGGCGTATCCCTGGCGGGGTGGCCTGGCGGCGCGGACCAGCCACCTCATGGCCCAGGGCCCCTACCGCATCCCCCGGGTCGACCACACCGCCACCGTGGTCGTGACGAACACCACGCCCCTCGGTCCCTACCGGGGCGCGGGTCGGCCCGAGGCGGCCGACCTCCTGGAGCGGGCCATGGACCGCCTGGCGTGGCGACTCGGGCTGGACCCGGCCGAGGTTCGTCGGCGCAACCTTCTCACCGCTGCCGAGCTCCCGCTCCGCACCCCCACGGGGGCCTCCTACGACAGCGGGGACTACCCCGGCGCCCTGCAGCGGGCCATGGACCTGGCCGACTACCAGGGCCTCCGCAGGGAGCAGGCCGAGCGTCGGGGACGGGGAGATCGCCGGTCGCTTGGGATCGGGCTGGCGAGCTTCGTCGAGATCAGCGGTGCAGGGTGGGAGTACGGGGCGGTGGGCGTCGACCCGGACGGGGGGATCACGGTCCGGTCAGGTTCGAGCCCCCACGGCCAGGGCCACGAGACCACCCTGGCCCAGGTCGCGGCCAGTGTGCTCGGGGTCCCCCTCGCCGGGGTGCGGGTCGTGCACTCCGACACCGACGCCGTCCCCCGGGGCATCGGCACGTTCGGGTCCCGGTCGGGGCAGCTGGCGGGAAGTGCGGTCCACCAGGCCGCCGAGGTGGTCCTGGCCCGGGCCCGCCAGCTGGCCGCCGAGGTCTTCGAGGCCTCCCCGGCCGACCTTGTGCGCGACGACCAGGGGCGGTTCTGCGTGGCGGGGGTCCCCACCCGGGCGCTGTCGTGGGAAGATCTGGCCGGCGCGGCCACAGCCGAGGGGCAGGCGGAGCTCTTCGCCGATGGCGACTTCACCCAGGAGGGAGGGACCTATCCCTCGGGGACGCATCTGGCCGTTGTGGAGGTGGACACCGAGACGGGCTTTGTCGAGCTGCGCCGCCTGGTCGCCGTCGACGACTGCGGAGTGATCCTCAACCCGACGATCGTGACCGGCCAGGTCCATGGTGGCCTGGCCCAGGGGGTGGCCCAGGCCCTTTTCGAAGCACAGGTCTACGATGACGCTGGCAACCCCCTCGCCACCACCCTGGTTGACT
>DASQQH010000087.1:0-5122 GCA_035643555.1 Acidimicrobiales bacterium
GGGGAGCAGGCCCTGGAGATCGCCGACATGCTGGTCCGTTCCGGTGCCCTGGACGTGGTGGTCATCGACTCGGTGGCCGCCCTCACCCCCCGGGCCGAGATCGAAGGGGAGATGGGCGACAGCCATGTCGGCCTCCAGGCCCGGCTCATGTCCCAGGCCCTCCGCAAGCTGACGGCGACGCTCAGCCGGTCGAAGACCATCGCCATCTTCATCAACCAGCTTCGGGAGAAGATCGGCGTCAGCTACGGCTCCCCGGAGGTCACCCCCGGTGGCCGTGCCCTCAAGTTCTACTCGTCGGTCCGTCTCGACATCCGCCGGGTGGAGTCGATCAAGAACGGGGCCGAGGTGACCGGGAACCGGACCCGGGTCAAGGTCGTCAAGAACAAGTGCGGTGCCCCGTTCCGCCAGTGCGAGTTCGACATCATGTACAGCAAGGGCATCAGCCGGGAGGGCTCGCTGCTGGACGTTGCGGTGGACCTGGGGTTCGTCAAGAAGTCCGGCGCTTGGTACACCTACGAGGGCGAGCAGTTGGGCCAGGGCCGGGAGAACGCCAAGCAGTTCCTGGCCGACAACCCGGAGGTCATGATCGAGGTCAACGAGCGGGTACGCCAGCACCTGGGCATCGGCGCCGGCGCCGAGGGCGCCGAGAACGAGGAGTCGGCCCTGGCCGAGTAGGCCCCGGTCACCCCACCGGTGGCCGGGGTCCCGGTGGGGGTGCCCCCGCCGTCCACACGCTGGCGGCGGGCGTCTCACCCATCGCCCCCGGCCGGCGCCGGTGGAGGGTGGTGACCACGAAGTACGCCTCCACCCCCACGGCGATCAACAGGAGCACGAACACCACCAGGTAGACCTTTGCGGGCAGGCCGCGGCGCCTCCGCGTGGCGGTCGCTCGGGCGTCGGGATCGGCCGGGGGAGCCTGGTCGACCGTGGGTGGGGCGGGCTGGGGAGCCTCCTCGGCCAGGATGGCCGACGCCAGGGCCGCCAGGTCGGCCTGGGCCTCGTCGGCGTCCTGGTAGCGGTTCGGCGGGTCCTCGCCCAGCGCCCGGGCGGCGATGGCGTCGTAGGGGGCGGGGACGGCCGGGGCACCGGCCACCATCGCTCGGAGCACCCCCCCGAGGGCCCGCAGATCCCCACGGGGAGCGGGCGCCGCCCCGGGGGTCTCACCGGGGTGGCCCAGGCCGAAGCCGGCCACCTTCACCGGGCCCTCCACGGGCACCAGCACGTCGGAGATGTTGAGGTTGCCGTGGACCACCCCCTGGTGGTGGGCGCCGGCCAGGCCCGCGGCCACGTCGGCCCCGATGGCCGCGGCCCGTCCCGCCGGGAGCGAGCCCTCCGAGGCCAGCACTTCGGCGAGGGTGCGCCCGGGGAGGTGCTCCATCACCAGGAAGGGCCCCTCCTCGTCCGCCCCCCAGTCGTAGACACGCACGACGTTGGGGTGGCTGAGCCGGGCCAGGGCCTGGGCCTCGCGGCGGAACCGGTCGGCGACCGCCTGGTCGGCCACCCCCTCCCGGCCGAGGACCTTGACGGCGACAGGCCGGTCGAGCAGCAGGTCCCGGGCCAGGTACACCTGGACGACCTCACCCTGCGCCATCCACCGAACGAAGCGGTAGCGGCCCTCTGTGGCCTGCGGCATCGAGCTGGCTTCCCCGTGGTCGTCCTGCAGGCACGGCCTGTAGAGCAACGGTGGCACGCCGGCTCCCGCTGTGCAAACGAGGAGAACCTTGCCAGGAGCGGGGGGCGAGACCGAGACTGGGCCCCACGACCGGGGCCCGCCGTGGGGGCGGACCCGACTGTGAGTTGCGAGGACCTGCCCATGAGCGCCCACGCCGATCTCCTGGCCCGCCACCGCCGGGTGCTCCCCTCCTGGCTGTCCCTCTACTACGACGAGCCCATCGAGCTCGTGGACGGGCAGGGCTGTCGGGTGACCGATGGTGAGGGGCGGTCGTACCTCGACTTCTTCGGGGGCATCCTCACCACCATGTGCGGCCACAACGTCCCCGAGGTGGTGGAGGCCATCCGCCACCAGGCGGGACGGATGCTGCACACCTCGACGGTGTACCTGATCCGGCCGATGGTGGAGCTGGCCGAGCGGGTGGCGGCGCTGTCCACCATCCCCGACGCCAAGGCCTTCTTCGTCTCCTCGGGAACCGAGGCGATCGAGGCGGCCCTGCTCATGTGCTCGGCGGCCCGGTCCTCCAGCCAGGTCCTGGCCCTGCGCCACAGCTACCACGGCCGCTCCTTCACGGCCATGTCGGTCACCGGCAACCGGGGGTGGTCGGCCTCGGGGCTCTCCCCCCTCGCCGTGAGCTACGCCCACAACGGCTACCGCTACCGCAGCCCCTTCGGCCACCTGCCCGACGACCAGTTCAACGCCGCCTGCGCCGACGACCTGCGGGAGGTCATCGAGACCACGACCAGCGGGGACGTGGCCTGCATGATCGCCGAGCCCATCCAGGGCGTGGGAGGGTTCATCACCCCCCCCGACGGGTTCCTGGCGGCGATGGAGGAGGTCCTCGACGACTACGGCATCCCCCTGGTCGTCGACGAGGTCCAGACCGGATGGGGCCGCACGGGCGAGCACTTCTGGGGGTTCCAGGCCCACGACGTGACCCCCGACCTGCTGGTCGTCGCCAAGGGGCTGGGCAACGGCCTGGCCATCGGCGGGGTGGTGGGGCGCCCCGAGCTGGTGGACGCGGTGCCGGCCAACTCGATCGCCACCTTCGGGGGCAACCCGCTGGCCTCGGCCGGGGCCCTGGCCACCCTGGACTACCTGCTCGACCGGGACCTGCAGGCCAACGCGGCGGACCAGGGCCGCTTCCTGCTGGACGGCCTGGCCGAGGTGGGGGAGAAGGCCGGGGTGGTGGGGGAGGTGCGGGGGAAGGGGCTGATGATCGGGATCGAGCTGGTGACCCCGGGGACCACCTGCCCCTCGCCCGGGGCGGCGTCGGTGGTGATGGAGGAGACCCGGGCCAGAGGCCTGCTGGTGGGCAAGGGGGGCCTCCAGGCCAACTGCCTGCGGGTTGCCCCGCCGCTGTGCGTCACCCGGGCCGAGGCGGCGGCGGCGCTCGACATCCTCACCGAGGCGATCGCCGTGGCCGGCGAGACCCTGGGAGGTGACCAGGCGTGACCGACAAGGCCGTCACCCACTGGATCGACAACAAGGCCTGGGACGGCGCCAGCGAGCGGCGCGGCCCGCTGTTCGACCCGGCGGTCGGGCGTCAGACCGGGACCGTCGACCTGGCCGGCCCGGCGGAGGTGGACCAGGCCGTGGCCGGGGCCGCCGCGGCCTTCCCTGCCTGGCGGGACACCTCCCTCACCCGGCGGGCAGCGGTCCTGTTCTCGCTGCGGGAGCTCGTGCGCTCCCACGACCGGGAGCTGGCCCAGCTGATCACCTCGGAGCACGGCAAGGTGCTCGCTGACGCCCGGGGCGAGGTGGCCAGGGGCCTGGAGGTCATCGAGTTCGCCTGCGGCATCCCCCACCTGTTGAAGGGGGAGCACTCCGAGGAGGTGTCGACCGGGGTGGACGCCCATTCGGCCCGCCACCCGGTCGGGGTGGCCGCCGGGATCACCCCGTTCAACTTCCCGGTGATGGTCCCGCTGTGGATGGCGCCCATCGCCCTGGCCTGTGGCAACTGCTTCGTGCTGAAGCCCTCCGAGCGGGACCCCTCCGCCAGCGTGCGCCTGGCCGAGCTGGCGGCCGAGGCCGGCGTCCCCCCGGGGGTCCTCCAGGTGGTCCAGGGGGACAAGGTCGCCGTCGACGCGCTCCTGTCCCATCCGGGGATCGCCGCGGTGAGCTTCGTGGGCGCCACCCCCACCGCCCGCCACGTGTACGAGGAGGCGGCGCGCCACGGCAAGCGGGTCCAGGCCCTGGGCGGCGCCAAGAACCACCTGGTGGTCATGCCCGACGCCGACATGGACGCCGCCGCGGCCGCGGCGGTCTCCTCGGCGTACGGGTCGGCGGGGGAGCGGTGCATGGCGGTGTCGGCCCTGGTGGCCGTGGGTGGGGCCGGCGACGAGCTGGTCCCCCGGATCGCCGAGCGGGCGGCCGGGCTCCGGGTGGGACCCGGGACCGAGCCGGGGATGGACATGGGCCCCCTGGTCACCGGGCCCCACCGGGACCGGGTCACCTCCTACCTGGAGGCCGGGGTGGCCGCCGGGGCGACCCTGGCCGTCGACGGCCGGGGGCACCGGGTGGAGGGGGACCCCGGGGGCTACTGGCTGGGCCCCTGCCTGTTCGACCACGTCACCCCGGCGATGAGCATCTACACCGACGAGATCTTCGGGCCGGTGCTGTCGACGCTGCGGGTGGACACCCTGGACGACGCCCTGGGCCTCCTCAGGGCCAACCCCTACGGCAACGGCGCGGCCATCTTCACCAACGACGGGCGGGCGGTGCGGACCTTCGAGCGGGAGGCGGACGCCGGCATGATCGGGGTGAACGTGCCCATCCCGGTGCCCATGGCCTACTACTCCTTCGGCGGGTGGAAGACCTCCCTCTTCGGGGACCTCCACGTCTACGGCGCCGACGGGGTGGCCTTCTACACCCGGACCAAGGCAGTGGTGTCCCGCTTCGACCGCGGCGCCCACCAGGCCGGGCTGGGCTTTCCCACCGCCACCTAGCTAGCCCCCCCGGGCGGCCTCATCCGGGCTGGCCCCGGGGGCCGCCTCCTCGATCGCCGCCCGGGTGGGCATGCCCGCCCGGGCGCCGGCCACCCGCACCGACAGGGCGCTCGCCGCCACCGCCCGGCGGGTGGCCTCCGGGAGCGTCAGGCCCTGGGCGAGGCCCGCAGCCAGCACCCCGCAGAAGGTGTCCCCGGCCCCGGTCGTGTCCACCACCGCCCCGGGGGGCGGCCGCCAGTGGTGGCGGCCCCCCGCGTCGGCCAGCAGCGCCCCCCGGGCCCCTAACCTAACGTGACCACCGCCGGGGACCCGGTGGCGGATCGCAGGGCGTCGGCCGCCGTCCCGGGATCGGCCACCCCCACCATCGCCCGGGCCTCGGCGGCGTTGGCCACCACCACCGCCCCCGCCCTGCGCATGGCGGGCCCGAGGGGCCGGGCCGGGGCCGTGTTCACCAGGAGGTGGGCCCCGGTGGCGGCGCAGGTGGCAGCGGCTTCCTCGACGA
>DASQQH010000088.1:0-3024 GCA_035643555.1 Acidimicrobiales bacterium
CGTATCGCACCCCAGCCGGGTCGCCACGGTGGTTGCCCGGTCCTGGCTCGTATCCGCCCACCCAGTTCTCGGATCCCATGCACAACGTCCCATTGCGACCTGACACCTCTCAACACCACCCCCTCGGTGACGGCCGAGCGGTCGCCTCGTCCCCCACGGTGGGCCAGACGGCCTCCACCGCACCGGAGCGAGCGTCGTACCTGTCGGCCCAGGTGATGGAGCCGCCGAGGCGCCCGCCGCCGGGCCGCCTGGCGGTCCTGCTGCCGTGTCACAACGAGGCCATGACGATCACCGACGTGGTGGGCGAGTTCCGTTCGGCGCTTCCCCACGCCGAGATCTACGTCTACGACAACGGCTCGACGGACGGCACCGCGCTGCTGGCCGCCCACGCCGGCGCCATCGTCCGCTCGGAGCGACGCCGGGGAAAAGGCAACGTCCTGCGGAAGATGTTCGCCGACATCGAGGCCGACGTGTACGTCATGGCCGACGGTGACGGCACCTACGACGCCTCAGCAGCACCGGCCATGATCGCCGATTTGTGGGAGAACCACCTCGACATGGTGATCGGGAGGCGGGTCGAGGTGCCCACCGGCGGCGCCTACCGCCGAGGCCACCGCCTGGGGAACCAGTTGCTCACCCGGACCGTGCAGCGGCTGTTCGGCGACGGACCCTGCGACATGCTCTCGGGCTACCGCGTGCTGTCGCGCCGGTATGTGAAATCGTTCCCGGCCGAGGCCACCGGCTTCGAGGCCGAGACCGAGATGACGGTCCACGCCCTCGATCTTCGCCTGAGCTACGACGAGGTTCCCACCGTCTACGCCGAACGCCCGGCGGGCTCGGCCAGCAAGCTGCGCACGCTCCCCGACGGGCTGCGGATCCTGGGCTTCATCGTCCTCTTGTTGAAGGAGTACCGGCCGGTCCGGTTCTTCGGAGTGATCGCCGCTGTCACCGGCCTGCTGGCGGCGCTCTTCAAGACCGGGGTCATCGGGTCCCTGACCGGGGTGCTCTCCGCCCAGATGTCGGCGGCCCTCGGGGACCTCTTTTTCGGCCTGGCCCTGGCATCGGTCTTCGCCGCCGTTGCCCTGGACTCCCTCAGCAGGGCCAGGCGGGAGGCGAAACGCATGGCGTACCTGCACCTGGGAGCTGACGCCCTCGAAAGAGAGCCCGCTTCAGGGGGGAGCGGGTGATGGCTCTCTTGCGAGCGGGATCGCCCGCACGGGCTGGTGTCGTCGACGGCAGCGACCGACAAGGGGGAGCGACCCGCGCTGGGGGGAACCGTGCCGACCCGTTCGTGGAGCGGTCACCGTCGACGAGGCGGGACAGGGCCCACGGGGGCTCCACCGCCGGGGCGAGGGGCTCGGTCCTTACCCTGGTGCCCACGCCGGAGGGAGAGGCGAGGGACGTGGCTCCCGTCCCTCCCCCGGCAGCGGCGCAGGCCACTGCCACGGTGTCGGTGGTGATCGCCGCCTACGCCGACGAGCGCTGGGATGACCTCGTCGAGGCGGTGGGGTCGGTGGGTCGACAGGACGGCGGGCCCGAGGTGGTGGTGGCCGTTGACCACAACCGGGCCCTGGCGGCACGGGCGCGCCGGGAGCTGCCCGGGGTGGTGGTGGTCGCCAACACCGGCCCCCGGGGTGCCTCCGGGGCGCGGAACGCCGGCGCCGCCGCCGCCACCGGCGAGATCGTCGTGTTCCTGGACGACGACGCGGTGGCCGCCCCGGACTGGCTGGGTCCGCTCCTTGCGCCCTTCGCCGATGCCGCGGTGCTCGGGGTGGGGGGCAGGATCGTCCCCCGCTGGGAGGCGCCGGTCCCCGGCTGGTTCCCGCCGGAGCTGGGCTGGGTGGTGGGTGCCACGGACCGGTGCCTGCCCCCCGTTCGCTCCAGGGTGCGCAACGTCTGGAGCGGGAACATGGCGGTGCGCCACGCGGTGTTCGAGGCCGTCGGGGGGTTCCGCCCGGACTTCGGCCTGACGGGCGGCCGTCCCTGGCCCGAGGACACCGAGCTCTGCCTGCGGGCCCAGCGGGTCTACCCCTCCCGCTACTGGCTCTTCGAGCCCGCCGCGGTGGTCGCCCACAAGGTGCCGCCACAGCGGGCCCGGATCGGCTACTTCCTGGCCCGTAGCTGGTACCAGGGGAGGACCAAGGCGGAGATGGCCTGGCTCCTCGACGGGCCGGATCCCCTGGGGCGGGAACGGGCCTATGTCCTTCGGACCCTGCCCCGGGCGGCGGCCCGGGGGGTCGTCGACACCATCGGTCGCCGTGACCGGTCCGGGGTGGCCCGCGCCCTGGTCGTGGTGGCCGCCTCGGCCCTCGGCGCGGTGGGCCTGGTGGCGGGTCGGGTCCGCCTGTGGCGGCGGGCGCCGCGTGCCGGGGAGGAGGCCTGAGGTGCGGATCCTGGTCGACCACAGCGGCTACGACCTGTTGAACGTGGGCGACGCGGCCATGCTGCAGGCCTGTCTGGCCCGCCTGGCGGACCGGTGGCCCGACGCCGAAGCGCAGGTCGTCTGCCGGTCGTCCGGGCGCCTGGAGGAGCTCTGGCCCCCGGCGATCCCGCTCGGGCCCTCCATCGCCGACCGGGCACCCCTCGCCGGGCGGTCTCAGCGCACCCGCCTGGGCCTGGAGCAGGTGTTCAAGATGGCCGCCCCCCTGGTCTCGCCAGGGTGGAACCGGCGGCGGTCGGGGAGGGCGGGGGGCACGATCCTCGCCGCCGTCCGGGATGCCGACGTGGTCGTGGCCGGGGGCGGCGGCTACCTCACCGACCCCTGGTGGTGGCACGGATCGGGCGTGCTGAGCGTGCTCGGCCTGGCCCAGCGCCTGGGGCGCCCCACGGCGATGTTCGGCCAGGGCATCGGGCCCCTCCGCCATCCCCTCGTCCGCCGGCAGGCCCGGCGCGTGCTGCCCCGGCTCGAGGTCCTGGGGCTGCGGGAGCCGGTCCTCGGTCCCGCGGTGCTCGGCTCCCTGGGGACGGGGCCCATCCCCGCCACGGTCACCGGGGACGACGCCCTGGAGGATGCCTGTGGCCCCC
>DASQQH010000089.1:0-2644 GCA_035643555.1 Acidimicrobiales bacterium
GACCACCTCCAGGCCCCCTGCCAGCAGGGCCTGGCGGGTGGCACGGCGCTGGATCTTGCCGCTCGAGGTCTTGGGGATGGTCCGAGGGGCGATCAGCACCACGGCGTCCACCCGCACCTCGTGCAGCCTGGCGATGGCCCCCTTCATCCGGTCCACCAGGCCCTGGAGGTCGCCGACCCGGTCGGGTGCCACCTCCTGGACCAGGGCCACCAGCTCCCCCCCGGTGGCCCCCGGAACGGCGACGGCGGCCCCGCACCCCCGCCGGAGGCCGGGGTCGACGCCCTCCATGGTGGCCTCGATGTCCTGGGGGTAGTGGTTGGCGCCCCGGACCACGATGACGTCCTTCATCCGCCCCGAGACCACCAGCTCGCCCCGCCAGAGGGCCCCCAGATCGCCGGTCCGCAGGAAGGGGCCGGTCCCGTCGGCCAGCCTGGCCCCGAAGGCGGCCTCGGACTCCCCCGGGCGCCCCCAGTACCCGGCGGCCACGTGGGGGCCCCGGAGCCAGATCTCCCCCACCTGCCCGGGGGGCGCCACCTCGGCCCGCGCCGGGTCGACGACCAGGGCCTCGGCGCCCTCGGGGGGATGGCCGCAGGACACCACCTCCACACAGGGGCCCGACGGGCCTGCCTCGGCGAGGCGGCCGGCCTCGAGGGCCCGGGGGTCCAGGGAGACCACCGAGGCCCCGTTGCCGAGTGACCCCGAGGTCGCCAGCAGGGTGGCCTCGGCCAGGCCCAGGGCCGGCCAGAAGGCCTCCGGGCGGAACCCGGCGGGCCCGAAGGCCTCGATGAACGCCCGCAGGGTGGCGGCGCGCACCGGCTCGGCCCCGTTGATGGCCACCCGCCACGAGGACAGGTCGAGGGCCGCCCGGTCCTCGGCGGTGGTGTGCCGCACACACAGGTCGAAGGCGAAGTTGGGGGCCGGGCTCCACACCAGGCGGTGGTCGGAGATCGCCCGCAGCCAGGTGAGCGGGCGGCGCAGGAAGGTCTCCGGGGAGAGGAGCACCCCGGTGGCCCCGATCCACAGCGGGAACATGATCCCCCCGATGAGGCCCATGTCGTGGTAGGGCGGCAGCCAGGAGGCCCCCGACCACGCCCCGTCCACCCCGAAGATCTGGGCGATCATGCCCAGGTGGGCCACCAGGTTGGCGTGGGTGACCATCACCCCCCGGGGGTCCCCGGTGGACCCCGAGGTGTACTGGAGGAAGGCCACCTCACCCGGGTCCCCGCCCGCAGGCGCCCAGTCCGGGGCGTGGGCGTCGCCGGGCTCTGCGACCTCGAGCCACTCGATCGCCTCGCCCCCCACCCGCACCGCCATGTCCCCGGCGAAGGGGGCCAGGAGGGAGGTGGTGACGGCGAAGGAGGCCCCGGCGTCGGCGGCGATGGCCCGCAGCCGGGCCACGCTGCGCTCCAGGATCTGGAGCGACGGCGGGTACGCCGGCACCGGGACCATCCCGCCGTACAGGCACCCGAAGAAGGCCACCACGTAGTCCAGGCCCGGCTCGCACAGCACCAGCCCCCGGGACGCCACCGGGTAGCCGGCCGACAGGCGCGCCCCGAGGGCCCGGGCCCGGCGGTCGAGGGCCGCGTAGGTGAGGACCTCCTCGCCCCCGTCGGCCCCCACGAAGACCAGGGCGGCCCGCTCCCCCCGCTCGGCCGCCCGGTCGCAGAGCCGGCCCACCAGGGACTGCGCCGTCCCCGTCGACGGTCCCGTCCCCATCCGGGGGACGCTACCAGCCCCCCCGGGCGGGGGACACCCTGGCGGGACACCCCGGGCGGCTACCACCGGGGCCCCACCGGTGGGCCGGCGCCGCCCGGGCGGGTGTGTGGTGTCCCGCCGGCGTCCCCGGCCGCCCGGGGACCGCGGCGGAGGCTAGGTCCTGAGCCAGGGGTAGCGGGCGGTGTCCTGGCCGGCGTAGTCGGGGTCCAGGTAGATGAAGACCCGCTGGATCTTCCAGTCCCGGATCTCGAACACGTCGCACCACCGCCCGGCGCCCCAGTCGGGCACCCCGGCCCGCCAGGTCCCGTCCTTGTGCTCGCCGTAGCTGGTGCCCTCGGCGACCAGGGTGTCCCCCCCGGAGAAGATCCAGTTGAACCCGGCGTAGTCGTGCTTGATGGACCGGAGGGTCCCCCCGACGTCGCCGAACATCGTCCCGATCTGGTCCTTGCCCTCGGCGATCCCCCACTTGGGGAAGTACACCTGGGCGTCGTCGGCGAACAGGTCGAGGATGCTGCCCCCGGTGCTGGTGGTCCCGGCGTTGTCGAAGGCCTTCAGGTACTCGAGGGCCACGGACTTTCGCTGCTCGTCGGTCATGGTCTGGGTGGTGAGGGCCATGGTGCCTCCTGGTGTGTGGGTGTGTGGGGGGATCAGCTGGCGGCGACGGGCCTCGGGCGCTCGGGCTCGGCGTGGGCGGCGTTGGCCGCCCGGTAGGCCATGGCCATGATGGGCCCCAGGGTGGCCCCCCCTGACCAGTAGGCCTGGGCCGAGGCCGAGGCCACGCAGTTGCCCACCCCGTAGAGGCCGGGGATCGCCTCCCCGGCGTCGTCGAGGACCTGGCCGGAGGGGTTGGTCCGGGGCCCGCCCTTGGTGTCGAGGGTCCCCCCCGTCACCAGGGCCGCGTAGGTGAGGACCTCCTCGCCCCCGTCGG
>DASQQH010000090.1:0-2384 GCA_035643555.1 Acidimicrobiales bacterium
CCTGGGCCCGGTGGATCTCGGGGAGGGGGAAGGCGGCGCCGACCCGGGGGACCACGGCACCGGCCCGGGTGATCTCGACCAGGACGGCGAGGGCACTGGTCTGCATGGAGGACCCGATCAGGGCCAGGTTGTGTGCAGGTAGGGCGAGGAAGGTCGAAGGAGACCACCGGGCCGGCCACCGCCCCGGCGATGATCGACCGCCCGTCGTCGCACAGGCGAGGCAACACCTCCGAGAGGACGGGCCCCCCGGCCACGTCGGCAACGGCGTCCACCTCGCCCGCCACCAGGGTCTCGAGCTGCCCCCGGAGGCCCCGGCGTCCCGAGAGATCACTCCGGCCGCTCCCGCCCCGGTCACCTCCTTGGTCGGGGGTGCCCTGGTGACGGCCAGCACCGGGGTGAGCGGGGGCCGCTGAGCGGTCCCGCTGGGTCTGGTGGGGGGCAAGTCCGCAGGCAGGTTGGCGCCACAGCGCTATTATGGCGCTGTGGCCACCATCCAGATCCGGGAGATCCCCGAGGACACCTACGAGGTGATCCGCAAGCGGGCCCGCGCCGCCGGTCGGTCCATCCAGTCCTACATGCGGGACTGGGTCATCGACTTCGCCAGCCACCCGACCACCGAGGAGGCCCTGGTCGCCATGGCGGCCACCCGGGACGTTAGCGACACCCCCGGGGCCACTCGGGAGTCGATCTTGGCCGACCTGGCCGCCGAACGGCGGTGAGCGACCGGGTCCTCGACGCCTCGGCGGTGGTGTTGGCTCTGGCCGGCAAGACCCCCGATGCCGAGGCCCTGCGGGCTCGGCTGCCCGAGATGCGCCGCCACGCCCCCCACCTCATCGACGCCGAGGTGGGCAACGTCCTGCGCCGCCACGAGGCCGCCGGGCGGATCAGCCCCGAGGAGGCTGACGCCGCCCGGGGGGCCTGCCAGGTGATCATCGAGCACCGCTATCCCCACACCGGGCCCCTAAGCGAGGCGGCCTGGGCCCTGCGGCATCAACTGAGCTTCTATGATGCCCTCTACGTCGCCTTGGCCGCCCGTCTGGGGATCTCCCTGGTCACCGCCGACCGCCGGCTGGGGAGGGCGCCCGGGCTGCCCTGCGATTTCGAACTCGTGTGACGGCCTGTCGTCGTTGAGAGGTTCTGCTCAGAGCGTCCCGAGCGCTGTCATCTATCAAGGAGCGCTCAAAGTCAAGAGCATCGGACGAGGTTCTCGGCCGATTCCGCTACGCCCCGAAGGGCGAACTCCCGGCCCCGGGGCGCGTGGGGGCAGGGCGGTCAAGGCGGGCCGGAGGCCGCCTGGAGGGGAAGCCTTGACGGCCCGGTCAATGTCGCCAGGGATTATGGAGGTTGCGTTGCGAAGCCGGCCAGGCTTCGCTTCAAAGCGCCGTCCCGTCTCAAGGAGGCGGGTGGCCGGGTGCGGCCCTCTCCAGGGAGCATCGCTGCTCGGTGGGCAGCCCAGAGAGATCCGGGTGCCGGTCATCTATCCGCCACGGCGAGGTGGCATGGAGGGGTTGGTCGAGTCGTTCCAGCTCGAAGCGCCCGAGCCCTTCCCCGTACAGACCTCTTGTGGCAGGATCGCCAAAGACCGACACCCAACAGGGGTCGGCCGAGTCCAACCGGAACGGTCTCCATCAAACCCAGCGCTTGCTCAAGGGATCCTCGCAACGGCGGCGCGTCGGGCCGAGCATTGGAGGTCGTCGAGGGCCTCTGCCGGGTTCTCCAGCCGAGGGTGTTGCGGGGGCGGCCGTTGAGGGCGGCGGCGCACCGGGTTGCGGCCAGACTGGAGGCGGGGCAAGTGCAGATCAACAGGTATCCTGCGGGTGGTGTCAAGACGCCTTTCGGCGGCTATAGAGAAAGGGGTCTTGGACGTGAAAAGGGAGTCGAAGCGATACGCCACTACACGCAGATAAAGACGGTCATCACTGCTCTGTAACGAGTCAGGATGATCCTCCGTTGATCTCTTGCAGAACGAGGCGCGCTGCCCCTGGGAGGAGCGGGGGTGGGGAACCCTCTTTCCCGAGGAGGTGGCCGCCGAGGTCGCACGTCTGGGCGAGGGTCCTCCTCGCTGAGGTCCGTGTCGTGGGTCATGCACTGCACATCCTCCCAGGTGGAGAAGCACTGTTGCCACTTGTGGGCCCAATTCCAATGGCGATCCTGCCGGCCGGCTGAATGAGGTAACAGATCCCGTATCGAGCCCAAGGCAGCATGGAACGCCGGGGCCGGCAGGGCGTCGGGATGTAGCGGGGCCAATGGGTGGATGGTTGGTTGGCCCGGGTGCATAAGGCGAAACCATGGCTTCGCCGTCGGCCATGAGGTTCCGAGACTGGCGGGTCTGCATCGTCGACGCAGGTACGAGGAGCAGGGGTTGAGGTGGCACTCGAGTCGGG
>DASQQH010000091.1:0-2911 GCA_035643555.1 Acidimicrobiales bacterium
TCCTTCGAGGGAGGCTGGTACGTCGGTCAGCCGGTCATGGTGACCGTCAACGACTACGGCCTCGGCCTCTACAACGGGGACACCGGGGTGGTGGTGGCCCGGGACGAGGGTGGGAGGGCGGTGGTGTTCGGGGACGGCGACGCCCAGCGGGCCGTGAGCCCGTCCCGGCTGGCCGACCTGGAGACCGTCTTCGCCATGACCGTGCACAAGGCCCAGGGGTCCGAGTTCGAGGAGGTCGCCATCCTGGTCCCCGACCCTGGCGCCCGGGTCCTCAGCCGGGAACTGCTGTACACGGCGGTGACCCGGGCCCGGGCCCGGGTGATGGTGGTGGCCACCGAGGCCTCGGTGCGGGCGGCGGTGGGCCGCCCCGTCGCCCGGGCCTCGGGGCTGACCGACCGGCTGTGGAGCCCGAGGTCACCCACCTCCACGGCCTGACCGCCCGGCGACCGGGCCCGGGCGCCCACGGGCCGGGCGCGGCGGGCCTACCGTGGGGACCATGCGCTTCGCCTTCAAGACCGGACCCCAGCACACCACCTGGGAGGACATCCTCGAGGTGTGGCGGCGGGGGGACGAAATGGAGGTGTTCGAGTCGGCATGGAACTTCGACCACTTCTACCCCATCTTCTCGGACTCGACGGGCCCCTGTCTCGAGGGTTGGACGACCCTCGCCGCCCTGGCCCAGGCGACCAGGAGGCTGCGCCTCGGGGTGCTCGTCACCGGCATCCCCTACCGCCATCCCGCGGTCCTCGCCAACATGGCCGCCACCCTCGACATCGTCTCGAACGGCCGCCTCGAGCTCGGCGTCGGCGCCGGCTGGAACGAGGAGGAGTCCCAGGCCTACGGCATCGACCTCGGCTCCCCGGGAGAGCGCAGCGACCGCTTCGAGGAGGCCTGCCTGGCCCTCACCGGGCTCCTGTCCCAGGAGACCACCGACCTGTCCGGCCGCCACTACACCCTGAAGGGGGCCCGCTGCGAGCCCAAGCCACTCCAGCGGCCCCACCCGCCGATCTGTGTGGGCGGCAGCGGGGAGCGCCGGACGCTGCGCACCGCCGCCAGGTTCGCCCAGCACTGGAACTTCGTCGGCGGCACCGTCGAGGAGTTCGCCCGCAAGCGGGACGTGCTGCACCAGCACTGCCTCGACCTGGGGCGGGACCCCGGGGAGATCACCCTCTCCAGCCACGTGCGCCTCGGCCCCGACGGTGACCCGGGGCCCGCGGTGGAGGCGGCGGCCGCGCTGGGGGAGGCGGGGGCCGACCTGGCCATCTTCCTCCTCCCACCGCCGCACCGGCCCGGGCAGCTGGAGCCACTGGCCGACGCCCTGGCGCCCCTGCGGTGACCGCTCGGCGGGATGGCCGCGACCGGACCTCCCACCGAGTGTAGGTTGGCCGCCGCGCCCGGGCGTGGGCCGGGCTGAAGCCACGACGGCGGCGGAGCGAGGCGGGCGACCCAGGCGCAGAACCGAGCACCAAGGAGGTCTCGATGTACGACGACGGCCCCGACGTGGCTATCAAGCTGCAGGCGACGTTGACCGTCGAGGCCAAGCGGGCGGCCATACGGGCGGGCTACGCGCCCCTCGACGAGATCCGCGCCCGGTTCACCCCCCAGGACGACCTGTGGGAGCGGGCGGCCGCGCTCGAGCTCCCCCTGGGCAGCGCCAGCCTGATCGAGCTGCCGGTGAACCGCCGGTGGCACGCCGAGGTCCGGCACCAGGGACCCGAGGAGTGGTCCGGGCAGTCGCCGACCCCGCTCGAGGTGTGGCCCTGCCCGGTGGTGGTCACCGAGTGGGGCGCCGCCGACCCCATCGAGGTGTTCCCCCTGAACGACCAGGAGCTCCTCGAGGCCGAGGAGCAGCACCAGGCCAGCTGGCGCAAGCAGGTCACCTCCCTGGAGCGCCGGGTCCACCGCCTCCTGCCCAACTGGCGGAACTGGCTCCTCGCCTTCGCCCAGCACTGTGAGCAGTACTGGGACCGCTGGACCGTGGGCGGGACCGGGGTCACCCCCGAGGGGGAGGCCCGTGCCGACCACCCGGCCATGGTGGCCTTCCGCAAGGGCTACGAGGCCCTGGACCCCGACGCCCCGACGGCCGCCGCCCAGGCCGAGGAGCTGTTCCAGCTCACCCTGCAGGCCCTGGACGTCGCCCACGCCTGGAGCCAGGAGGAGGAGAGCGGGAAGCGCCAGCGCACCGCGGCCCGGGCGGCCGAGCAGTGGGTGCGCAACCACGGGTCCTCCCGCCTCAAGAAGGCGCTCCAGCTGGGCCTGCTCGAGCAGTCCCTCGGCGCCTACCGCCAGGAGCGACTGGAGGCCGAGCACCCCGGGTGGCGGTGGGTCGCCCCCGGGGACGCCACCCGCCTGGGCACCATCCAGGACCCCTCCGAGCAGGCGCTGGACGCCCTGGCCGCGGCGCGGCAGTGGTCGGAGTCCGCGGCGCTCCACTGGTACGAGGGGGTTGGCGTGGAGGACCCGGCCGGCCCGGTGGTGGTCGCCGACTTCCTGGAGGGGCGGGTCATGGCCCCGGCCGGGCCGGTGGGCTGAGGTCGCCCTCCCGGGCGGGCCCCCGGTGGGGAGACGTCGGTCCCTGGTGGAGCTACCGTGGTGCGGGATCGGGGGCTCGAAGCGGCCCCGGCACTGACACAGGGGGACCAACCGATGTCCACGACCGACCCGACCTTCTACCCCACGCCCCGGGACGCCACCGAGGCCGCCCCCGAGGGGGTGGCCTACGTCGCCGCCTTCCGCTGGGGTGACGGGAGCCGCCCCGACGCCCTGGCGACCGTGGACGTCGACCCCGCGTCGGCCGACTACGGGCGGGTCGTGGGGTGGACCGACATGGCCGAGGCCGGCGACGAGCTGCACCACTTCGGGTGGAACGCCTGCAGCGCCGCCCTGTGCCACGAGGGCCACCACCTCCCCG
>DASQQH010000092.1:0-10548 GCA_035643555.1 Acidimicrobiales bacterium
CCGGGGAACCCGAGGTCCGGTCCCTGGACGTGGGTGGCCACCAGGTGGCGGACCACCGCCGGGGGCAGGCCCCGGGCACGGGCGACGGCGTCGACCTGGGCGTAGGCGGCGGCGGGGCTGATGTCGGGATCCACACCACTGCCCGAGGAGGTCACCAGGTCGGGGGTGGGGGTGATCCCCTCCTTGCGCAGCGCCGCCGCCCTGGCCGCCACCCTGTGGACCAGCTTGGTGGAGCGGGGCCCCAGGTTGGAGCCACCGGTCGCCATCGGGTTGTCCGGGTCGGGACGCCCCTGGAACCACCGTGGCCCGTTCCAGTGCTGGCCGATCAGCGCCGAGCCGTTGGCCCCGAGGGAGCCGTTGGCCTGATGGGGGAACACCGCCCGGGCCAGGCCCGTGGCGGCGAAGGGGTAGGCCAGCCCGCAGAGCAGGAGGAAGAAGGCGGAGACCACCAGGGCACGGCGCAGGTGGGTGACCATCAGCCGAACCCCAGGGCGGTGAGGATGAGGTCGATCACCTTGATGCCGATGAAGGGCACGATGAGCCCTCCGACGCCGTAGATCACCAGGTTCCGGCGGAGGACCGCCGCGGCGGTCGTGGGGCGCCAGCGCACCCCCCGCAGGGCGAGGGGGATGAGGGCCACGATGACCAGGGCGTTGAAGATGACCGCCGACAGGATGGCGCTGTGGGGGCTGTGCAGACCCATGACGTTGAGGGCCCCCAGCTGGGGGTAGGTGGCGGCGAACAGGGCCGGGATGATGGCGAAGTACTTGGCGACGTCGTTGGCGATGGAGAAGGTGGTGAGCGCCCCCCGGGTGATCAGGAGCTGCTTGCCGATCTCCACGATGTCGATGAGCTTGGTCGGGTTGGAGTCGAGGTCGACCATGTTCCCGGCCTCCTTGGCGGCCGTGGTGCCGGTGTTCATGGCCACCCCGCAGTCCGCCTGGGCCAGGGCTGGGGCGTCGTTGGTCCCGTCCCCGGTCATGGCCACCAGCCGGCCCCCCTCCTGCTCGGCGCGGATCAGGTCCAGCTTGGCCTCGGGCGTGGCCTCCGCCAGGTAGTCGTCCACCCCGGCCTCACCGGCGATGGCCGACGCGGTGAGCGGGTTGTCGCCGGTGATCATCACCGTGCGGATGCCGACGGCCCGCAGCTCGTCGAAGCGCTCACCCAGCCCGGTCTTGACCACGTCCTTGAGCTCGACCACCCCGAGCACCGCGGGGCCGTCGGCGACCACCAGGGGGGTGGCCCCGGCCCGGGCGACGCGGTCGACGAGGGAGGCCAGCTCACCAGGGACCGTGCCCCCCTGCTCGGTCACCCACCGCTGGACGGCCTCGGCGGCGCCCTTGCGGATCTTCCGGTCCCCCACATCCAGGCCCGACATCCGGGTCTGGGCCGAGAAGGGCACGTACTCGTACTTGCCCTCGAGCCCCCGCCCCCGGATGTCGAAGCGCTCCTTGGCCAGCACCACGATCGACCGCCCCTCGGGGGTCTCGTCGGCCAGGGAGGCCAGCTGGGCGGCGTCGGCCAGCGTCTGCTCCCCGGTCCCCCCCACCGGCAGGAACGACGAGGCCATCCGGTTGCCGAAGGTGATGGTGCCGGTCTTGTCCAGCAGCAGGGTGTTGACATCCCCCGCGGCCTCCACCGCCCGCCCGCTCATGGCCAACACGTTGCGCTGCACGAGGCGGTCCATGCCGGCGATGCCGATGGCCGACAGCAGCGCCCCGATGGTGGTGGGGATCAGGGCGACGAGCAGGGCCACCAGACTGACGATCTCCACGGAACCGCCCGCTTCGTGGGCGAAGGGCTGGAGCACCACCACCACGGGCAGGAAGATCACGGTGAGGGCCGACAGCAGGATGGTGAGGGCGATCTCGTTGGGGGTCTTCTGGCGGTTGGCGCCCTCCACCAGCCCGATCATCCGATCGAGAAAGGTGTGGCCCCGCTCGGCCGTGATCCGCACGACGATGCGATCGGAGAGCACCGTGGTCCCCCCGGTCACCGCGGAGCGGTCCCCGCCGGACTCCCGGATGACCGGGGCCGACTCCCCGGTGATGGCCGACTCGTCGACCGAGGCCACCCCCTCCACGATCTCCGCGTCCGAGGGGATGACGTCCCCCGCCTCGCACACCGCCAACTCGCCGACGGTCATGGCGGAGGCGGGGACCCGCTCCTCGGTGCCGTCGGGTTTGCATCGGCGGGCCTCGGTCTCGGTCCGCATCCGGCGCAGGGCGGAGGCCTGGGCCTTCCCCCTGCCCTCGGCCATGGCCTCGGCGAAGTTGGCGAACCACACCGTGAGGAACAGCCACACCGCAACGGACCAGGAGAACACCGTGGGTCGGGCGATGGCCTCGGCGAGGACCACCACCGTGCCCAGGAGGACCACGAACATGACCGGGTTCCTGGCCTGGGTCCTGGGGTCGAGCTTCCCCAGGGCCTGGACCAGGGCGGGGCGCAGGACCTCAGGGTCGACCAGGCCCCGGCCCGCGGTCCGTGCCCTCCTCGGCGACGGCCTCTCCTGGTCGCCGGAGCCCTCGGGCGCCGGCTCCGGCCCGGCCGCCGCCCCGTCGTCGGCCCCCGATGCCGGCGCGGTCACGAGAAGAACCTCCCGTGGGAGAGCTGCTCGACGATGGGCCCGAGGGACACCGCGGGGAAGAACGTGAGGCCCCCCACGATCAGGATGACCCCCACCAGCAGGCCGGTGAACAGGGGGCTGTCGGTCCGGAACGTCCCGGCCGAGATTGGCACCGGCTGCTTGCCGGCCAGGGACCCCGCCAGGGCCAGTACGGGCACGATGATGAAGAACCGCCCGAGCAGCATGGCCACCCCGCCCAGGATGTTGTAGAAGGGCGTGTCCCCGGACAGGCCGGCGAAGGCCGAGCCGTTGTTGTTGCCCTGGGAGGTGAAGGCGTAGAGGATCTCGGAGAACCCGTGGGGGCCCCCGTTCCCGGTGGCCTGGGTCCCGGCGTGGACCGAGACGGCGATGCCGGTCAGCACCAGGACCACGATGGGCATCACCAGGACCCCGAGGGCCGCCAGCTTCACCTCCCGGGCCTGGATCTTCTTCCCGATGTACTCCGGTGTTCGCCCCACCATGAGGCCCCCGATGAACACGGCCACGACGGCGAACAACAGGATCGTGTACAGCCCGCTCCCCACCCCCCCGGGGGACACCTCGCCCAGCATCATGCCGCTGAGCGGGCCCATCCCCCCGATGGGGTTGAACGAGTCGTTGGCGGCGTCCACCGAGCCCGTCGAGGTCTGGGTGGAGGCCACGTTGAACAGCGCGGAGGAGGTGTCCCCGAAGCGCGCCTCCTTGCCCTCCATGTTGCCCCCCGGCTGGTGGACCACCCCCGCGGCGGCGACCGCCGGGTTGGGGGCGTGCTCGGCGGCCGCGGTGAACCCGGCCCAGGCCCCGAACAGCACCGCCATGGCGGCCAGGACCGCCACCCCCTGGCGCACGCTGCCGACCATCTTCCCGAAGGTGTAGGTGAGGGCCACCGGAATGCACAGCAGCAGGACGATGCTCAACAGGTTGGTGACGCCGGTGGGGTTCTCGAAGGGATGTGCGGCGTTGGCGTTGAAGAATCCCCCGCCGTTGGTCCCCAGCTGCTTGATTGCCTCCTGGGAGGCGACCGGACCCCGGGGGATGGTCTGGGTGGCCCCGGTGAGGTGGTTGTGGACCCCAGCCGGCCCGGCCAGGGTCTGCACCGCCCCCTGGGAGACATAGATGATGCTGAACACGAAGGCGATCGGCACCAGCACGTACAGGACCCCCCGGACCAGGTCCACCCAGAAATTGCCGATGGTGGCCGACCCCCGACGTGCGAATCCCCGAATCAGGGCCACGGCGACGGCGATGCCGACGGCGGCGCTGGCGAAGTTCTGCACCGCCAGGCCCGCCATCTGGGACAGGTACGACATCGTCGACTCGCCCGCGTAGTTCTGCCAGTTGGTGTTGGTGACGAAGGAGACGGCGGTGTTCCAGGAGAGCGCCGGGGCCACCCCCGGCAGGTGCTGAGGATCGAGCGGCAGGTGGCCCTGCAGGCGCAGGATCCCGTAGGTGAGGAGGAGGGCCACCCCCGAGAAGGCGATGAGGGCCATGGCGTAGCGCCGCCAGCTCTGCTCCGCCTCGGGGTTCACCCCCATGGCGCGGTAGAGGGGGCGCTCGACGAACCGCAGCCAGCGCACGCGTCCCTCATAGACCGCCACCAGATAGGCGCCGAGGAATCGCCAGGCCAGGGCCAGCACACCGACCAGGACCAGGATGGTGAGGAGGAATCCCATCAGAACCGCTCAGGCCTGAACAGCGACACGCCGAGGTAGACCATCACGGCAACGGAAAGCGCCAGGAGGATGAGATCGACGATCACCCCACCCGCTCCAGCCCGACCACCAGGGCCACCATGGCCAGCACCGCCACCAGGAACCCGCCCACAGCCAGCACGTCAGCCACTCGGCGAGTGTGTCAGGCCCCAGCTCAACCGGGCCTCAACAGTCGCCCCTGTCGCCTAAACAGGTCCGAAACGTCGCGGGCGGTCCCCCGGCGTTCCGTGCGGGCGCTGGCTGCTACGGGTCGGGGTCGGCCACCAGCTGGTAGCCCACGCCGGGCGTGGTCCGCAGCACCCTGCCCTCCTCGTCACCCAGCTTCCGCCGCAGGCGGTTGGCGTAGACCCAGAGATAGTGCACCTCGGTGCCGTAGCCCGGCCCCCACACCTCCTCCAGCAAGAGGCGGTGGGTGAGGACCTTGCCGGTGTGGCGGGCCAGGTAGGCAAGCAGGTCGAACTCCCGGGCGGTGAGGTCGATCGGCCGGTCCCCCACCTGGACCCGGCGCCGGGCGAGGTCCAGGTGCAGGCTCCCCACGGCCAGGACCGCGGCCTCGGGCTCCCCCCCCGGGGAGCCCCGCCGGCGGAGGGCCACCCGGAGCCGCGCCTCCAGCTCGGCCATCCCGAAGGGCTTGGTCACGAAGTCGTCGGCCCCGCTGTCGAGGGCGAGGACCTTGGTGGTCTCCGCACCATGGGCCGACAGCACGATGATGGGGGCCTCGCTGAACCCCCGGATCCGCCGGCACACCTCGACCCCGTCCAGGTCGGGCAGCCCGAGGTCCAGGATCACCACGTCCGGCGGCGCCAGGGCGGCGCGGGAGAGGCCCTCCTCCCCGGTGCGGGCGGTGTCCAGCTCGTAGCCCCGGGCCCGCAGCCCGATGGTGAGCGACCGGAGGATGGCGGCCTCGTCGTCGATGACCAGCAGGCGGGACATCTCAGCCCACCTGCGCCGAGAGGGCGTAGACCGGCAGGGTGAAGGCCACCACGGCCCCTCCCCCGGGGTTGTCCCGCACCTCGATCGTCCCGCCCTGGGCCTGGACGAAGGCCCTGGCGATGGCCAGGCCGAGGCCCAGGCCCGACACGTGGGGGCCGGGCCGCCCCACCCGGTTGAACGCCGCCAGGACCTCCTGGCGGTGCTCGTCGGGGATCCCCGGCCCCCGGTCGGCCACCGCCACCTCGACGTGGTTTCCGACCCTCCCCGCCCGGACGGCGATCTCGGGGCGGGGTCCCGCGTGGTGGGCGGCGTTCTCCAGCAGGTTGGCCAGGACCTGCCCGGCGAGGACGGGGTCGGCGTCGACCAGGGGCAGATCCTCGATGACCTCGATCCGGAGGCCCTCGACCCCGACCGAGGGGGGCACGCGGGCCACGGCGTCGACCACCAGCTCCCGGACCGTCACCGGCTGGCGGCGGGGCTCCAGGGCACCGGCCTCGATGCGGGTCATGTCCAACAGGTTGGCGACCAGCCTGGTCAGGCGGTCGGTCTCGGCCTCGATCATCGCCAGCAGCTCTGCCCGCTCGTCCTCCCCCAGGGCGAGCCCGGGCTCGCGCAGATCGGAGACCGAGGCCTTGATCGAGGCCAGGGGGGTCCGCAGGTCGTGGGACACCGAGCCGATCAGCGCCGAGCGCCACCGGTCGGCCTCCTCCAGGACCCGGGTCCGTGTGGCCTGCTCGGCCAGCTCGGCGCGCTCCAGGGCCAAGGCGGCGTGGTTGGCGAAGGTGGCGAGGAGCTGGCGACGGTGGTGGTCCAGGCCCGCACCCACCACCACCAGCACGCCCAGGGGGCCGCTGGAGGTCGACAGGGCGAGGCTCACGGCCTCCCCTTCGCCGCTGGCCGAGACCAGCACCCCCGGCCGGGGGAGGACCCGGCTGAGGAGCTCGCCGGGGAACTCCTCCCCCGCGGCGGCGACCACGCCGAAGCCCTGGGCCCCGGGAAGGAGCAATGCGGCGCTGCGCAGCTCGAACACCCACCGGACCGCGCCCACCACGGCGTCCCCGAGCTGGTCCCTTCCCTTGCCGGCGATCAGCGAGTCGGAGATCTCGAACAGGCGCCGGGCGTCGGCCTCGTGCCGGTGGGCCCGGGCCCGGGTGCGCCCCAGGTCCGCCACCACCCGGGAGACCACGAGGACCACCACCGCGTACACGCCGAGGACCACCCAGTTCTGGCTCTGGCCCACCGAGAGGGTCCCGTAGGGAGGGATGAACAGGGCGTCGTAGACGAGGAACCCGGCCCCCACCCCGAGCACCCCTGCCGGGAAGCCACCCACCGCAACGCCCGCCACCACCGGGACGATCAGGACCAGCCCGGTGGTGGCCACGCTGAGGTGGCCCCGAGCCGACAGCATGGCACCGGAGAGGACCCCGATACCGCCGACCGTGACGGCCACCCCCAGCCACACCCTTCCCGGTCGGAGGGCCACCCTTGGAGACCCGGGCACAACGGCTCACCATAGAGGGCCCAGGGTCGGCGATGACCGCGACCGGACCGGCCCTCAGGCCTGCCAGCCGGGCCGCATCGTCTGGAGCTCCTGGCTGGCGTGGAACCAGCTCAGCCGGTGGCGGTCGACCAACGCCAGAACGGCGCAGCCCACCGCCAGGAGCTCCACAACCAGGGACGCCACCCCGTCGGCCTGGAGCCAGTTGCCGACGTCGCCGGCATCAAGGGGGAGCCCCACCGCCCGGCTCCAGACGTAGCCGGCGACGGTGAGCGCCGCGGTGATCCCCCCCACCAGCCAGCCCAGGCGGGGTGCCCGGCCCACGAGCAGCGCGGCCCCGACCACCATGCCTGCCGCCGAGGCCACGAACAGGGCAGCCAGGTAGGCAAGGGACTGGGGGAAGAACTCGTACACGTGGATACCTGCGCCGACCAGCAGCGAGGCGGCCCCGGCCAGGCGTAGGAGGGGCGCCTCGGCCCGACCAGAGCCCGTCGTCGGTGGACTGTCGAGCATCGTCCTCCCTCGGGATCGAAGACGTTCGTCGTCCGGCCCTGCTCCGGGGGACGGGTCCAACACACCCCCGGGGGCTTGGGCCAGCCACCTGTCACGGTACGGAGCGCTCTTCCAGGATCAGCCCAACAGGAGGCAAAGGGTCGGTAAAGATGTTGGGCCGGCGGGGCCATCGGTCAGGGTTGGAGCATGGCGCTTGTGCTCGTGGTGGAAGACGACGAGGCGATCACCGAGCCGTTGACCGCCGGTTTGTCCCGGGCCGGCTACGACGTCGCCCAGGTATCGACCGGCTCGGGTGCCCTGGCAGCGGGCGACGCCGACGTGGTCCTCCTCGATCTGATGCTGCCGGACCTGGATGGCTTCGAGGTCTGCCGCCGCCTTCGGGAGCGCTCGGGGGTCCCGATCGTGGTCATCTCGGCTCGGGGCGAGGAGGCCGACCGGGTCGTCGGCCTGGAACTGGGGGCCGATGACTACCTGGTCAAACCCTTCAGCCTGCGCGAGCTGCTGGCCCGCATCCGGGCCGTCACCCGGCGGTCGACCGCCACCCCCGAGCGCGACCGCCCCCTCAGGGTGGGTCCCCTGGTGGTGGACCGGCGCGCCCGGCGGGTCCAGCTGTCCGGCGTCGAGGTGACGCTGACCCCCAAGGAGTTCGACCTGCTGGCCCTGTTGGCCGAGGATCCCGGCACGGTGGTGAGCCGCCAGGAGATCCTCAATCGGGTGTGGGACTCCCACTGGTTCGGTACGACCAAGACCATCGACGTCCACGTGGCCTCGCTGCGCAAGAAGCTCCGCCACCCGGGCTGGATCGAGACCGCCAGGAGTGTGGGCTTCCGCCTCGTACCCCCCGGATGAGACGACGGCTGCTGCTCGGCTTCATCGCCCTCGCCCTGGTCATCTTGGTCGGCCTCGAGGTGCCCCTGGGGATCGCCGAGGCCCACCGGGACCGGAGCCTCGCCCTCGCCGGGCTGCGCCGGGAGGCAGCGACGGTGGCCGGGCTCGCCGGTGAGGGCTTCGAGCACCGGGGCCTGGCCGGGGTGCGCGCCCTGGCCCTCCACGAGGCCGCAACGTCGAGGACCGCCCTCGCCCTGATGGTCCCGGGAGGACGGGCGCTCGTGGAGACGGGCCCGGGCATCCACCCCCTGGCCGCCCGGCTCAGTGCCGGGTCATCCCAGCTGGCCGCCTCGGGAGGCATGAGCGGCGAGCAGACCGGCGGAGGGGTGGACCGCCTCTATGCGGCGGTGCCCGTGGTCGAACCCGACGGTCCGGGCAGCCCGGGCCGGGGAACCTCCTCCCCCGCGGCCAGGCGCCGGCCCCCGGTGCTGGTGGTCACCCGCCCTGACCGGCACCTCGACGCCCAGATCCGTCACGGCTGGGTCTTCCTGACGACACTGGGGGTGGCGCTCCTGGCCGTGGCGGGCCTGGGCGGCGCCCTGCTGTCCCGGACCCTGACGCGTCCCCTCAGGCGGGTGGAGGACACCGTCGCCGCTCTGGGGGCCGGCGACCTGGAATCCCGGGCCCCCATCGGTGGCGCGCCCGAGGTCGTCAACCTGGGCCGCCAGGTCAATGACATGGCGGCCCGCCTGGAGGAACTGGTCGGTATGCAGCGGGCGTTCGTGGCCGACGCGTCGCACCAGCTCCGCAGCCCGTTGACGGCGCTTCAGCTACGCCTGGAGACCCTGGCGCTCGACCAGCCGGGCGACGGGGACGTGGAGGGTGCCCGCGCCGAGGCCCAGCGCCTCTCCCATCTGGTCGACGGCCTCCTGGCGCTCGCCCGGGCCGAGGGCGCCCGGGCCGAGCGGGCCATGGTGGACCTGTGCGAGGTGGTGGCCGAGCGGCTTGGTGCCTGGGCGCCCCTGGCGGAGGAGGGCGGGGTCACCCTCCTGGCGGAGGCCGCGGGGGACGTCCCGGCCTGGGCCGTCCCCGGTCACCTGGACCAGATCCTCGACAACCTGGTCGACAACGCCCTCGAGGCGGCCCCCCCGGGGACGACGGTCACCCTCCAGGTTGTCCCGGACCCCCAGACGCCCCAGGTCCACGTGCTCGACGAGGGTCCCGGTATGACCGACGAGGCTCGGGCCCGGGCGTTCGACCGGTTCTGGCGCCACCCGGACCAGCGCCACGGCAGCGGCCTGGGCCTGGCCATCGTGAGCCAGCTGACCCAGGCGTCGGGCGGACGGGTCGCTCTGCGACCCAGGCCGGGGGGCGGTCTGGCCGCCGTCCTGGCCCTGGAGGCCGCCCCCCGACCCCACCAGGGGCCGGGACAGCTCAGTCAACCAGCTCCACCGGGGTGACGGCGACCTCGACGACCGACCCCGCCCGCAGCACCCGCAGGGACAGGACCCGGCCGATGGCCTCCTCGACCATCAGCCGCTGCAGGCTCCCGGCACCGGTCAGGGGTGCGCCGTCGATGGTGAGGATGAGGTCGGTGGGCCTGAGCCCGGCCCGCTCGGCGGGGCTCCCCGGCATCACCTCCACCACCCCCACGCCCGAGGGCTGCCCGGTGTCGGCGGCGTGGCGCGGCGCCAGTGGCCGCTGGCCACCAACGATGCCCAGGTAGGCCCGGCGCACCCGGCCGTGTTGCATGAGGGCGCCGATGATGGCCCGAGTGGCGGCGTTGATCGGCACCGCCAGGCCCAGGCCGACACCGGCGACCGCGGTGGTCACCCCGATCACCCAGCCCCGGGCGTCGCTCAGCGCCCCACCCGAGTTCCCCGGGTTGAGCGCGGCGTCGGTCTGGATCACGTTCTCCACCAGACGGCTGGCTGAGCGGCCCTTTGTGGGCAGGGACCGCCCGAGGGCGCTCACGACCCCCGCGGTGACCGTCCCCGACATGCCCAGCGGGTTGCCCACCGCCACGACCAGCTGGCCCACCCGCAGCGCGTCGGCGTCACCGAGGGTCACGTGGGGGAGCCCCCGACCCTGGGCCCGGAGCACCGCCAGGTCCGACAGGTCGTCCCGGCCCACCACCTCCACGTCGAGCTCGGTGCCGTCGGCCACGATCGCCTGGCCGCGGCGGGCACCGGCCACCACGTGGGCGGAGGTGAGGAGGAAGCCGTCGGGCGTCACCACCACCCCGCTGCCGGTCCCCTCCCGACCGTTCCGACCCCGGACCGACAGGCTGACCACACAGGGGACCACCCGCTCGGCAACCCCCGTCACGACCGCCGAGTAGGCGTCGAGCGCCTCGCCCCCGGGCCCCGGGGGATCGCCCGCCGGGGCCGCCCCCGGACCCGGGCCGGCACCGACCGGGCCAGCCACGGGGAGCACCGCGCCGCCCACGGCCCTAC
>DASQQH010000093.1:0-2832 GCA_035643555.1 Acidimicrobiales bacterium
GAACCTCGCCCGACGACCCCCGTGCTCGGCGCTCAGGCGGATCCCGGCGTGGCGGCCTCGCCGCAGGGTCACCGCGGCGGGGGGGAGGCCCAGGCGGTCCAGCAGCCACCCGCCCAGCAGTCGGGCGGGACCGGCGTGGCCGGCGATCTCGGCGCGGACCACCGCGTCGACGAAGGGACGGACGGCGTGGGGTTCGAACAGGTCGGCCAGGAGCCGTCGCCACGGGGTGAGCCGCTGCCAGGACAGGTCGATCACGACGTGGCGGCGGCCGAGGTCGACGAGGGCGGCCAGGGGATCCCCCGAGGTGTGGGCCGGGACGGCCCATCGGGCGTCGGCCAGGACGACCTCGGCTGAGGCGACGAGGGGTCCCTCCGGGCCCGGGAGGACCGAGGGGTACCACACCACCACCGGCACCTGGGGCAGGAGCAGCGGCGCCACCAGGGAGTCCAGCTGGGCGCACAGGGGGCCGCCGACCTCCAGGCTGACCTCCTCCCACCACACCGCCCGCTCCCCGATGGTCCTGCGGTGCAGCTCCACCCGGGCGTCGATCCCCTGGGGTCGCTCAGGCCGGAGCACCAGGGCCAGGGTCCGGCCGGGATGGTGTCGGCCCAGGCGGTGCATGGCCAGCCGGGCGCGCCGGGCCGCCTCCCGGTCCGAGGTGGCCACCACCAGGTTCACCACGGCGGTCCTGGTGGCGGTGTGCTCGCTGCGTCGCATCCGGTCCAGGTGGCCCATCACCTCGGCCACGGCCACCGATCGCCCGGCCCAGGCCGCCAGGGGAACCTCAGGCTGGTCGACGCGGGGCAGGGCCGTGGCCATCTAGAAGGACCCCCAGGCCCGGCCGTCGGTGGCGAGCAGCCGGGTGGCCTCCGCCGGCCCCCAGGTCCCCGCCCGGTAGCGGGCCAGGGGGGGCGAGCCCTCGGCGAAGGCGGCGAGGACGGGCTCGGCGATGCGCCAGGACTGCTCCACCTCGTCGGAGCGGATGAACAGGGTGGGATCGCCCACCATGGCGTCGAGCAGGAGCCGCTCGTAGGCGTCGGGGCTCTCCTCCATGAAGGCGGCCCCGTAGGAGAAGTCCATGGACACGGTGCGCACGGCGAAGGACTGCCCGGGGACCTTGGCCCCGAACCGCAGGGTGATGCCCTCGTCGGGCTGGATGCGGACCACAAGGGCGTCGGGGCGCAGGTCCCGGGCCTGGCTGTGGGCGAAGGGCAGGTGGGGCACGCCGTGGAACTGCAGGGCGACCTCGGTGAACCGGCGGGGCAGGCGCTTGCCCGTGCGGACATAGACCGGCACCCCCGCCCAGCGCCAGTTGTCGACGCTGAGCCGCATGGCCACGAAGGTCTCGGTGGCGCTGTCGGGGTCGACCCCCTCCTCCTGGCGGTAGCCCAGGACCTGCTCGCCCTCCACCCAGCCCGGGTCGTACTGGCCCCGCACCACGTCACCGCTCACGGTGTCGGCGTCGGGGATCACGATCGAGCGCAGGGCCTTGACCTTCTCGTCCCGGATGCCCTGGGCGTCCACCCGGGCCGGGGGCTCCATCAGGGTGAGGCCGAGAACCTGCATGACGTGGTTCTGGACGATGTCCCGGAGGGCACCCGCCTTCTCGTAGAAACCCCCACGATGGCCCACGCCCAGGCTCTCGGCCACCGTGACCTGCACGTGGTCCACGTACTGGCGGTTCCACACGGGCTCGAAGATGGCGTTGGCGAACCGCAGGGCCAGGACGTTCTGGACCGTCTCCTTCCCCAGGTAGTGGTCGATCCGGTAGATCTGGTCCTCGCTGAGGGCGGTGTGCAGCTGGCGGTCGAGCTCCTGGGCACTGGCCAGGTCGGTCCCGAAGGGCTTCTCGATCACCAGGCGGGAGAAGCTCCCCGGCCCGGGGGGACGCCCGGCCTCCTCCCGTCCCAGGGCCTCGGCCACGGCGCCGAAGAGGGCGGGAACGGTGGCCAGGTAGAAGAGGCGGTTGCCGGCGGTCCCCCGGTCCCGGTCCACCTCGGCCAGGACGTCCCACAGGCGGTCGAAGGTCTCCGGGGAGGTGTAGTCGCCGGCCACGTAGCGGAACCCGGCGACCAGGCGGTCCCAGGCGGGGTGGTGGTCGGCAACCACCTTGCGGGCAAGCTCCCGGAACTGCTCGTCGTCCATCCGGGTGCGGGCCACCCCCACCACCGCGACGTTGGACGACAGGGCCCGCCGCTCGGCCAGGCGGGCCAGGGCCGGCAGGATCTTGCGGGAGGTCAGGTCGCCGGAGGCCCCGAAGATGACCACGGCCACCGGTGGGCTGTGGCGCTCCTCCAGCCCCTCAGCCAGTGGGTTCTCGGGAACCTCGGCCGCCGCGGCGCCGGGGTCGCTGCTCATGGCACCTCACTTGCTCGCCGCGGCGCCGGGGTGGTGACGGTCAGCGCCCCGCGGCACCCAGGGCGTTGGCCTTGTCGGTGAGCGACTGGATGAGCTCGTCGAAGGACTTGGCGAAGGCGGCGACACCCTCGTCCTCGAGGCGCTGGGCCACGTCGGCCATGTCGACCCCCACCTGGTCCAGGCTGGCCATGACCCGGCGGGCCTCCTCGACGCCCTGGTCCACGGTCCTGGCGACGGTGCCGTGGTCGAGGAAGGCGTCGATCGTGGCGTCGGGCATGGTGTTGACGGTGTGGGGCCCGATCAGGCTGTCGACGTAGAGCAGGTCCGAGTAGGCGGGGTTCTTGGTGGAGGTGGAGGCCCACAGGGGACGCTGGACCTTGGCCCCCCTGGCGGCGAGGGCCTCCCAGCGCGGCCCCGAAAAGGCGTCGCGGAAGGCCTGGTAGGCGAGCTTGGCCTGGGCCACCGCCGCCGTGC
>DASQQH010000094.1:0-5622 GCA_035643555.1 Acidimicrobiales bacterium
TCGAGGGAAAGACGAAGACGTCCGCGGCCGCGTAGGCGGCGGCCAGGTCCGCCCCGGTCAGCGGACCGGCGAAGGTCACCGAGGGACCCTCCAGCGTGGCCCGTAGCTGGTCCTCCTCGGGACCCTCCCCGACCACCAGCAGGTGGACTCCGGGGCTCTGGGCCAGGGGGATCAGGCGGTGCAGACCCTTCTCCGGGCCCAGGCGACCCACGTACAGCGCCACCACCGAGCCCGGCTCCTTGGTGACAGCGGAGCGGCAGCCCGGGCGGTGTCTCGGATGGAACAGGTCGGCGTCGACACCGGGCCCCCACAGCCGGGGGGCGCTCACCCCGTGGGTGCGCAGCACCTCCAACGCGGCGTCCGATGTCGCCAGGTTGAGGTGGGCCCGATTGTGGAGGGTCCGCACCACCCACCAGATCTGGCGGCTCGCCCACCCCAGCCGGTAGAAGGCCGCATACCGGGGAACGTCGGTGTGGTAGGAGGCGATCAGTGGGAGGTCGAGGCGGTCCGCCGCCACCACCCCGGCGATCCCCAGGAAGACGGGGTTGACGACGTGGACCACGTCCGGAGCGAACTCCCGCAGCCACCGCGCCACGCGGGGAAGGGGCCACCCCCAAGGCTTGCCGCCGTAGATGAAGGGGACGCTCACGGTCGGCACCCCCCGGACCCGGGCCCCGGCATAGTCACCGTCGGCACCCTCGGGAGCGATCACGAGCACGTCGTTGCCCTGCCGCTGCAGCTCACGGAGGGTGGCGGCGAGCCGGGTCACCACCCCGTTGATCGAGGGCAGCCACACCTCGGTGATGAGGGCGATCCTCATCGGCTCCTCCGTCGTGAACCGACGATCAGCACCGGGCCACCGGGATGGTCACCTGTCTGCACATCGGGCTCCTCGGCACGGCCCCTGCTCCCGCGTAGCTGTTCCGGCCCTCCACGACCCTGAACCGGCTTTCGCCTGGACCAGTCCAGACAGCGCCTGGCCCAGAGCCTACCCCAGCTGGAGTCCACAGCCGTAGTTCTTGGCCCCCCGGCCGCGGTGGACAACGACGGGCCAGGGAGGCGATCAATAGCCCAGGGCCGTCAGGGACCGCGGCCTGCGCTGCCAGTCCTGATCCACCTTGACGAACAGCTCGAGGTACGCGCCGGGTGGCAGCTCCGCCCGCACCGCGCTCCCTACCGCCTTCAGGATGCCGCCGCCGCGACCGATGACGATCCCCTTCTGGGAGTCCCGCTCCACCAGGATCTCGCAGCGGATGCGGGGCCACTCCCACTCGGAGACCCGGCAGGCTATGGAGTGGGGCACCTCCTCGTCCACCAGCGCCAGCAGCTGCTCCCGCACCAGCTCCGCAACCCACAGCGCCTCGGGGACGTCGGTGACGGTCCCGGGCGGGTAGTAGGGCGGCCCCTCCGGCAGCCGGGCGACGACGGCATCCACCAGGGTGGCCACCCCCTCGCCCGTCACGCCCGAGACGGGGAAGTACTCCGCCAAGTCCAGGTCGGCGGCAGCACCCAGCTGCTCCAGCACTCGGGATCTCCCTACCAGGTCCACCTTGTTGAGGACCACCAAAGCGCCGGGACCGGCCCGCTCCGCCACGAACCGGTCCCCCCGGCCGATGGTCTGGCTGGCGTCCAGCACCACCAGCACCACATCCACCCCGTCGAGGGCGTCCGCGACCGACTGGTTGAGGCGCTCGCCGAGGAGGGTGCGGGGTCGGTGCAACCCCGGGGTATCCACCCACACCACCTGCGCCTGGGGTCGGTTCAGCACCCCTCGGACCCTGGTCCTGGTGGTGTTCGGCTTGTCGGAGACGATCGACACCTTCGTCGACAGGATCCGGTTGAGGAGGGTGGACTTGCCCACATTGGGCCGCCCGACGATCGTTGCCAGACCGGATCGCACCGACGTCTAGCCCTCCCCCACCTGTGCGGGTCCCGCCCCGGACTCCCGCTCCGAGGACGCCTCAGCGACCTTCTCGACGCCCCCACCGTCGTCAGCCGGGACACCTCCACCCTGGTCCAGCTTGGCGATGCGGACCCGGGCGATGCGCCTGCCCTGGACCCGCTCGGCCACCAGGCGATGGCCGTCGGCCTCCACGGACTCGCCTTCGGACGCCATGTGGCCGAGGAGGCTCAGCATGAGGCCCCCGACGGTGTCCCAGTCACCCTCGGGCAGCTCGGCGTGGAGCAGGTCGTTGAGCTCGTCCATGGGCATACGGGCGTTGACCCGGTACTCACCGTTGGCGAGGGGCACGAAGACCGGCTCCTCCACGTCGAACTCATCGACGATCTCGCCCACGAGCTCCTCGATCAGGTCCTCGAGCGTCACCAACCCCGCCGTGCCGCCGTACTCGTCGATCACGATGGCCATGTGGAACTTCTGGTCCTGCATCTCCCGCATGAGCTCGGAGATCCGCTTGGTCTCAGGTACGAAGTGGGCCGGGCGAACCAGGTTCCGCACCGGTTGGTCGAGGCGATCTTCCCGCCCGGCGCGCATCAGGTCCTTGGTGAAGGCCACCCCCGCGATGTCGTCGATGCTCTGGTCGTACACCGGGATCCGGCTGTAGCCGGCGCTCATGGTCACCTCGATGACGTCACCTACCCGCTCGTCAGCCTGCACCACGACCATGTCCGGCCGGGGAATGAGGACCTCCCTCGCCACCGTGTCCCCGAACGAGATGATCGAGTGGATGCGCGCCGCCTCTTCGGTCTCGATCACCGACTCCTCCTGTGCCACGTCGGCGAGGGCGAGGAGCTCCTGCTCGGTCACGTAGGGGCCGCGGCGCCGACCCTCGCCCCCGAGGAACAGGTTCGCCAAGCCGATGAGCGCTCCCGCCATGAGACGCACCGGCGGGAACCGGGTGACCGCGGTGACGATGGGGGCGGCGAGCAGGGCGGATCGAGAAGGATGCCGGAGCGCCCAGTTCTTGGGGATGGCCTCGCCCATGACGAAGATCACCACCACCTCGAAGACGATGCCGATGATGACCCCGATGGCCCCGAAGAGGTGGGCGGCCACCACGCCCACGAGGCTCGCCGCGACCAGTTGGCAGATCAGCTCCAGGAGGAGCACGGGGTTGAGAAAGCGCTGGGGGTGCTCCATGAGCCGCACCAGCATCTTCGCCCCTCGTCGCCCCTCCTCGGCCAGGCCCCGGGCTCTGGCCTGGCTGGTCCGGGTCAGGCTCGTCTCGGCCAGCGCCAGGAACGCCGAGGCGACGACCAGAAGGACGATGGCGACGATGAGGCCACTGTCGGAGGAGTGGAGCCCCACTGCACCGACCGGCCCTGGGGATGGTGGAGCGCTCACGATCGTGGTTGAGGGACCGCCTCGGATGCCGGTGCATCCGCCGCTCGGTAGAAGCGGCCCAGCAGCTCCCGCTCCAGCGCCTCCATCGCCTCTGCCTCGGTGCTGTCTTCGTGGTCCATGCCCTCCAGATGGAGGAGACCGTGGACCACAAGCAGGGCCAACTCGTCCTCATAGGCGCGCTGGGCGGGGTTGGCCCCCTCCGCCACGGGGTGGTCACCGACGGCCGGCTCGTCGTCGCCCGCCCCCTGGGCGGGGACGGCGTTCCGCCAGGCGACCTCCGGACAGATGACCACATCCCCCAGGAGCAGGGGAAGGTCGCCCGGCTGGGGCGGCGTCCAACCGGGCCCGGGCCCCCCGGCATCGGGGGAGCGACCGGCCTCGGTCGGCTCCTCGTCTATGGGGAAGGCGAGCACGTCGGTGGGGCCGGGCCGACCCAGGAAGCGCTGGTTGAGATCGGCGATCGTCGCCTCGTCCGTGAACAGAAGGGAGACCTCGATGTCATCACGGGCCTCTTGGGACCCGACCACCTCTTCGGCCAGGCGCACCCATCGGGCGAGGTCGACCGGCCTGGTCGACTGCTCATCCCCCCCGAACACCGAGATGGTCATGCGGCCCCGTCCTCGGACCCCGATCGCTCGGCCCGTTCATAGGCTGAAACGATGTCGGCCACGATCTGGTGGCGGACGACGTCCCGCTGGGTGAGGCGCACGAATGCCAGATCGTTGATACCCGACAGGATGGAGTCCAGACCGACCATGCCCGAGCGTCCCCCTGCCACGTCCACTTGGGTGATGTCACCGGTGACGACGACCTTGGACCCGAAGCCGATCCGGGTGAGGAACATCTTCATCTGCTCGGGCGTGGTGTTCTGGGCCTCGTCGAGGATGATGAAGCTCCGGTTCAGGGTCCGGCCCCGCATGAAGGCCAGGGGGGCCACCTCGATAGCCCCACGGTCCATGAGCCGCTGCAGCGCCTCGGGCTCGAGGAAGTCGTACAGCGCGTCATAAAGGGGTCGAAGGTAGGGGTCGACTTTGGCCATCAGGTCGCCGGGGAGGAACCCCAACCGCTCTCCCGCCTCGACCGCTGGTCGGGTCAAGATGATCCGGTTGACGGTCTTGGCCTGGAGGGCCTGGACAGCGAGAGCAACCGCCAGGTAGGACTTGCCGGTCCCGGCGGGACCGATGGCGAAGGTGACGACGTTGGCGTCGATGGTGTCGGCGTAGCGCTTCTGGCCAGCCGTCTTGGGCCGGATGCTGCGCCCCCGGGACGACCGCAGCACCTCAGCGCCGAGAACCTCGGATGGTCGCTCGTCGGCCTTCACCATCTCGATGGTGCGTCCCACGTTCGCCCGATCCAGCCCATGACCCTGCTCCAAGAGGAGCACGAGCTCCTCGAACAGCCGCCCAACCCGATCGGCGTCCTCCCCGTCGACGGTGATCTCGTTGCCCCGAACGAGGATCCGGGCTCCGCCGAACGCGTCCTCAACCAAGCGCAGCAGCTCGTCCCGCTGGCCGAGCAGGCCAACCATGAGATGGTTGCCGGGTACGAGGATTTTAACCTGAGTCGATGACACAGCTGACAGTGTCGAGGCTAGCAGCGGCGACGGGGCGGGCGGTCACCCACCACCGTGCTGGCGGCCGAACCACCAGCTAGCCAGGGCTGACGGGGCCTCTCCGCGGCCACTGGGGGACATGGGCGCTGACGGTGTCGTCTCGTCACTCTGTGTCGGTTCTACCCGGTCCCTCGTCACAGCGACACAACGTAGACCCGGCACTCCTCCCAGCGCTAGCGGCGGAACAGACGCTTTCCGCTCGGCGACGAGCCCGGCGTGTACGCCATGCCGTAGAACTCGAAGATCTTGGGCTCCTCGTCGGCCGGCAACTCCATCCCCATGTCGATGGTCGGGGCGTTCCTGACCACCGACCTGGCATGGTCCACCACGACGTAGCCCTTCCCCACCGAGGCGCCCTGGACCGGCACGAAGTGCAGCCGGTGACCCAGGAATCCCGTCTTCACCCCAAAGAAGACGGCCTCGTCGGTCTGAGCGTCGTAGTAGATCGCCTCGAGCTTGCCGATCTTCTCCCCCCCGGGGTCGACAACGTCGTCGCCCCTCCACTGGCTGATGTCCTCGACGGTGGTCATGGCAACCTCCCCATGCTGGCCTCCCGACGCCGCTCATCGCGGACGAGCTCTCCTTGAGCCTGTCAGAGCTCAGGCGTCCCGAGGGCGGAACCAGTAGGACCCACGGACCGGGGGAGGCGACGGTGGTGACCGGCGCTGGTCCCGCGCCGCCTCTGCACCCTGGGACCCGTCCTCGG
>DASQQH010000095.1:0-4296 GCA_035643555.1 Acidimicrobiales bacterium
CGCCGCGCAGCGCCACCCTGGCCCGCTCCGGTTCGGCGACCAACTGCTCGGCGTGTGCCTCGTGCTCGGCACGGGTCCCCGCGGCGTCCGAGGCGCCCAGCGCGGCGACGAGGAGCCGGTCGCGCTCGGACGTGGCCGCCGTCGCCGCCTGATCGGAGCGGGCGGCCTGGGCACGGTCGCGGTCGGCGGCCTCCTGGTCGGTGGCGGCGCGCTGGCCGAGGGAGCGAGCGGTCGCCTCGGTGGCTCCGGCCCGCTTGGTCACCTCCTCGAGGGCATGGACCTTCGACAGGTCGAGCCCGGCGAGTTGCCCCTCGACGTGCCCGACGTCGAGGGCCAGCTGACCCAGGCGGCCGTCGATCCCCGCCAGCTCCTCGGTCGCCCGTTCGTGGGTCGCGCGCTGGGTGCGCTCCACTTCGGTGACCCGGTCGAACTGGGTGTTGGTCGAGCGGACCTCATCGGCGCGCAGGCGCGTCTGGAGCCGGGCATGGGCGCGGTAGTGCTCCAGGAAGCTGTGCAGCTCGGCGGCGCTGGCCTCCAGGCGCTCGAGGGCCGCTGTCTGCTCGTCCAGGTGGGCGAAGGCGCTGGCCAGCCGCTCCATGCGGTGGTGCTCGAGCGGCGGCAGGGCGTCGCTCAGGTAGTCGCCCAGGCGGGTCATGTCGAGCTTCTCCGACAGCTTCGGCCGGCGGAGCTGGAGGAGCAGGTGCAGGAGGGCCTCGTAGCGCTCGGGCCCGAGGCCGAACAGGGCGTGGTCGACGGCCGCCCGATGGTCGCGGGCGGAGGTCGACACGACGCTGCGCTCGGGAAGGGCAGCCCGGAACTTCTCGGCCGTGAGCGGGAGGTCCCCTGGGGCCAGGTCGAGGTCGAGGCCGACCCGGCCCGGCGTGACCGCGAACCAGGTGTCGACGCGCTTGCCGGCGGACCGGATGGCCCGCATGCCGACGAGGCAGGTCACGAAGCGCTCGGCACCGTCCTCGTCGACGTGGCCGAACTCCGCCCAGCAGTACCCGATGGCGGAGTCCCGGCCGCAGAAGTCGATGAGGTTCCAGTACATCGTCTTGGACACCGAGCCGAAGGGGTCGAGGCGCTGAGGGCGGATGTCCCCGTCGAGCACGAAGGGGAACAACAGCTCCAGGGCTTTGGACTTGCCGGCGGTGTTCTGGCCGCGCAGGATCAGCCTGCCATCGGAGAACCAGAATTCCTGGTCGTCGTACTCCCAGACGTTGCGGATCCCCGCCCGCAGCGGCCGCATGCGACCAGGCGATGGCCGCGGCAGGCGCCGGGCACCCGGCAACGCTTCGATCGTGGAGGTCATCGCGGCTCCTCCCCACCCCCTGGTCCGGCTGGTAGGACGGCGCCGTCCCCACCCGGGCCGCCGGCGCCTTCCTCGCCTCCCGGGGAAGGCGTGGCGGCGACGAACGGGGGATCGGGTCGGGCCGGGTCGGCCCGGGTCGGTTCAGGCCGCACGGCTTCGAGGGCGGCGAAGCGCCCGGCGGCGGGCAGCGCCCGGAGCTCGGCACCGTCGCGCACGGCCAGGCGTGCCGCCACCAGGATGTCGACCGCCTCCTCCACCAGGCGTGTGGCCCCGGCCCCGTCCTCGGCACCCTTCTTCCAGTAGCCGGCGTACTCCTCGGCCAGGTCGCGCACGAAGCAGGTCACCTCGGCCATGGGCCAGGCCTCCGGGTCCCCCCGGAGCCTTCGGGCCCGCAACTCGTCACAGAGCCGCAGGGCGGCCGTCTCCGCAGTCCCGTAGTCCGGCCACCGCAGGTCGGTCAGCTCGCCCGCCTCGTCGACGGTGACCCAGCCCTCGCCCCGGACCTCGAGGGTGAGCCCGACCTTGTCGGCCAGGAGCCGCTCGAGCCGGCCCCGCTGGGAGCGCAGATAGTCCGCCTCCTCGTCGGTGAGGTCCTCGCGGTGGACAACCGGCTCCTCGACGAGGGCCCTGGTGACCCGGTGGCGCCGCCGCAGGATCCGCCCCTGCTCGGTGTCTGGGTAGGGCTCCTCGGCGATGTCGCCGGGCGACGCCGCCAGCGAGGGCGGCTGGGCCGTGGTCGGCAGCAGGGAGAGCCGGTCGCGGTCGATGCGGTAGAGGGCGTCCCCGCCGGCCTCGCCCCGGGCGAAGCGCTCCTCGTCGCCGTCGGCCCGCTCGAACACCCCCAGGTCCTGGAGGGCCTGGACGGCCTGGATGAACACCCGGCGGTCGGCGGCCACCTGCCCGTCCCACTCGAGGCCCTCCACCCCCGAGGCCCGCAGCCCCACGTCCTCGAACAGGCGCTGCAGGGTGGTGTGCTCGCCGGCGTTCTCCGCCGCGGCCATCACCAGGCACGTGAGGCCGTACCGCCGGCCGTCGAAGCGCCTGCCGCTCCGGGTGGCCAGGCCTCGGGGCCGATGAGCGGGCCCGGGGCACTTGGCCAGGCGAGCGACGGACGGGCGGGTGGCGTCGAGGCGGTAGCCGAGCTCGTCGGCGAACCAGCGGGCCAGTTCCCGGCGGTTCCGGCGGATGGCGGGGAAGGCGGTGTCGGTGGCGTCGGTCAGGGGCTCGCCCAGCAGGGACCGCACGGCGGTGCGCAGCTCGGCGGGGTCCGGGCTCATCCGGTCTCCTCGCTCTCCCACGCTCTGGCCATCCGGCCGGTGAGGCCCAGGTCCAGGAGGCGGTCGTCGCAGCGGAGCGTGCCTCCGGGGGTGACGATCTCGGCCATCGACGGCTCGGACAGCGGGTGGAGGGTCACGGCCACCAACGCGGTCGAGGCGGTGCGGGTCCCGTGCTGGTCGGGCGGTGAGGCCAGGGCGGCGTCCACGACCCTCAGCAGGGCGGCGAACTCGTGCGGGTCGAGCAGGCCGAGGTCGGACAGCCGGAGCGGGGCCCGCTCGGCCAGTCGGGCCAGCGCGGCCTCGGCCTGGCGGTGCGCCTCCCGGACATGGGCCAGGCCGCTGGCCTTGGCGGCCCGGTAGTTGGCGACCTTGGCCGTGCGGCCAGGGGCCGCCCGGGTGCCCGCCGCCCGCAGGCGGGGGGCGACCTCGGCCGGGGTGGCCGTCCAGAAGCTCTTGTTGCGATCGATCTCCTCGTCACCGGCCGGTTCGGCGAAGTGCCGTGGTGGCCACAGGCCGAAGGCCTGGTCCCACAGCAGGGCCGCCTCGTCACCGTCAATCGTGGCGAACCAGCGGGCGAGCTGGGTGAAGTCCGCCTCCCGGCTCACCCGCCGGAGGTGGCGCTCGTGCAGGCGGTCGAGCGCGGCGAGGATGCGGTTGATGGCATCGAGCATGGCCAGGCGCAGCGAGTCGGCGATCGACGGATCGTCGCGGCTGGGCACGAACCACGCCCGTACGCCCGACCACCGCTCGGCGAAGGAGCGGCGGACCCCGTCGTCCTCGCCGGCGCGCACCGGTGCCTCGTCGGCGCCGGCAGCCAGCTCGACCAGGTCCCCGACGCAGGGCTCCAGGTCGGCGAGGACCGCCGAGATCCCGGGCACCCGCTCCGCGAGGCGCGCCACGAACTCGTCGAGGTAGGTGAACACGGCCCGCTTGTAGGCGAGGAAGGAGTCGTCGTCGGTGGCGATCGTCGCCATCTCCACCGAGAGGGCGTCCATGTAGCGGGCCGCGTTGTCCGCCAGCTCGGAGAAGGCGGCGAAAAGGGAGACGAACAGGCCGTAGAGACGGGCGGGGTCAGGTGAGGGGCTGCCGGCCTCCACCTTGATCGCCGCCAGGCCCTCCGCGATGGCGGGGAGCAGCACCGCCGACAGGCGCCCGCTGTCGAGCCCGATGCGGCGCACCGCCCGTATCCCCTCATGGGCGGCGACCCCGGCCTCGGTCAGCTGGTACAGGAACCGCTTCGCGTAGAACTGGTCGAGCGTCTCGGGGGCCGCCGGATCGTAGAACCGGCTGACGTTCCCCCACCCGAACAGCGCCTCCAGGGCGTCGGTGACCTCCTCGACGGTTGCATCGGGGAGGTGCCGAGCCGCCACCGCCGGGCGGAGCTGGAGTTGGAAGCGCTCCTTGGCCTCCATGAGCACGTCGACCAGGGCAACATAGAGCGGCGCCTTCTCGGCCACCGCGTAGGCGAAAACCCGCAGCCCCGGGTCGACGACCGGCTCCCCGTCCACGGCCCCAGTTGTAGTCGATGGGTGTACCCGCGAGGGGGACCGGGCCACGGACTCCTCACGCTGGGCTGCCGTCGGTGTCGCCCGACCGTGGGCGTCCCGAGTCGCTGCCTCGTCGGACGTGATGGCCCTCGAGCGGGCTCGGGGTGCACCTGGTCGACGAGGCCGCCCAGGGTGTCGTGGCGTTCCCAGCACCTCCGGG
>DASQQH010000096.1:0-2150 GCA_035643555.1 Acidimicrobiales bacterium
GGCGTCCACCCCCGGCCCCGGCACCAGATCGACCCCCACGTAGCGCCGGGGGCCGTGGGCGGCGACGATGCCCCGGACCACCCGGTGGGGGTCGCCCGAGCCGACCTCCAGCACGGCCCTCCCACCGACGTCCAGGGCCCCGAGGCTGGCGGCGACGAAAGCTGCGACCTGTGGAGGGCACACGGTTCCTCCCCGGGCACATGGTAGCCAGGCGCCCGGGCCCGCCGGGGTCGGGGCCCTTCGGGCTAGGAGCCGTCCCTCCCGTCCTTGCCGCCGGTGACCCGGCCCAGGGCCGACCCCGCCCGACGGCCGACCTCGCCGGGGATGGCCCCGCCCGGGCTGGCCTCGAAGGAGGACTCGTCGAGGACGTCCTTCACCATCTGGAGGGCGATCCGGCCCCGGTTGGGGGTGCCGTTCTTCAAGGCGGCGAAGAGCTTCTCCACCTGGTCCCGCTTGACCTTGGCGGGGATGGGCGGCTCGTGGGGGTCCACCACGGCCTCGACCACCACGGGGCCCTCCATGGCCAGGGCCTGGCGCAGCTGGTCGGCGCAGCGGGTGGGGTCCTCGATGTGGACCCCCCGGGCGCCGCAGGCCTCGGCGTACTTGACGAAGTCCAGGGGGGCCATGTCCACCCCGTACTCGGGGTTGCCCAGGAACACCATCTGCTCCCACTTGATGAGGCCCAGGGTGTCGTTCTTCTCCACCACGATCTTCACCGGCAGGTCGTGCTGGACGCAGGTCAACAGGTCCCCCAGCTGCATGGTGAGCGACCCGTCACCGGTGAAGACCACCACCTGGCGTCCCGGGTAGGCGGCGGCCGCCCCGATGGCGTAGGGCAGCCCGGCGGCCATGGAGCAGTTGGTGCCGCTGAAGCTGAACTGCTGGTTCCCCCGCACCTTGATGGACCGGGCGGCCCAGGTGGTCACCGTCCCCGAGTCGCCACACACGATGGCGTCGTCGTCGAGGAGGGGCCACAGCTGCCACGCGGGGACCTGGGGCTTCATGGGCACCGACGTGCGGGAGCCGCGCTCGTCCATGAGCTCCCACCAGTCGGCCATCCCGGCCTGGGCCTGGTCCAGGAAGGACCGGTCGGCCTTGCGCTCGAGCAGGGGCACCAGCTCGGCCAGGGTGGCCCGGGCGTCCCCGACCAGGCCCACCTCGGGCGGGTAGCGCAGCCCGATGCGGTCGGCCTTGTCGTCGATCTGCACGCAGGCCGCCTGCCCGGGGCTCGGGTAGAACTCGTTGTAGAGCATGGTGGAGCCCACGATGAGCAGGCCGTCGCACTGCTCGAACGCCTCCTCCGAGGGGCGGGTCCCGACCAGGGCGATGGACCCGGTGGTGTAGGGGCTGTCGTCGGGGACGCAGTCCTTGCCCAGCATGGCCTTGACGATGGGGGCCCCGAGCTTCTCCGCGGCGGCCTCCAGCTCCGCCCCGGCGCCCCGGGCCCCGGCCCCGGCCAGGATGGCCACCTTGGAGGCCCCGTTGAGGACCCGGGCCGCCTCGGCGAGGTCGGGGTCCTGGGGCACCCGGATCGGCGGGCGGTACTTGGTCGTGGTGTGACCGGGGACGTTGCGCTTGAACCGGCTGCCCGACTCCGCCGGGGCCGCCTGGAAGTCGATGGGGAAGGCCAGGTGGGCCGGCCCCCGCTGGGTCAGGGCGGTGCGGCAGGCGTAGTCGACCATGTTGACCACGTGCTGGGGGCCCATGATCCGCTGGTTGAACACCGCCACGTCGTTCACCAGGTAGTCGGTGTTGACGTCCTGGAGGTAGCTGGTGCCCACCAGGTCGTGGTAGGTCATCCCGGTGATGGCCAGGATGGGGGCCTGTTCCACCTTGGCGTCGAGGAGGCCGTTCAACATGTGGGCCACCCCGGGCGCCGCGGTGGAGAAGCACACCCCGAGGCCCCCGGTGAACTTGGCGTAGCCCACCGCGGCCATGGCGGCCACCTCCTCGTGGCGCACGTGGATGTAGCGGAGCTCGTCGTGGGCGTTCCGCAGGGCCTCCATGAAGCCGTTGATCCCGTCTCCGGGCAGCCCGAAGAGCGTGTCCACCCCCCAGTCCAGCAGTCGCTCGACCATGAGGTCCGAGGCGGTCCTGGTCTGCTCAGCCATGTTGCAGCCTTTCTGTCGATGAGGTCGGCGTCAGGAACC
>DASQQH010000097.1:0-3382 GCA_035643555.1 Acidimicrobiales bacterium
GGGCGGTTCATGGGCTCGAGTTTTGACGGTGGGAACCGCACACAGGGACGATCGTCCGGTGCGCGGTGTGACGCGGGATGTCCTAGGGGACAGACATCCGGGGGGGCTCGGAACCATGCCGGTGACCAGCACGTCCGCCCGTCGGGAAGGTGGGATTTGAACCCACGACCTCAGCGTCCCGAACGCTGCGCGCTAACCAAACTGCGCTACTTCCCGCTGGTCCGTGGACCGGCGGCCATCCTAGCCGGTGCCCATCGGCACCGGCTGATAGGAGGTGTCGTAGTAGCTCCCGCCGGCGAGGATGGCCCGGATCGCCTTGCGCAACCGGATGGGGTCGAGAGGCTTGATGATCCACCCCTCGGCGCCCGAGCGACGCGCCAGGAACACGTCGGCGCGCCGGTCGAGCAGCATGAGGACCGGGACGTGGGGAAGACGCCCCGCCGACTCCTCGAGACGGAGGTCCATGCAGCTGGCCATGCCCCCCATGTTGCCTACCTGCAGGTCCAGGATGATCAGGTCGTAGGGGTCCCGCTTGACCGCCGGGCTGACCGCGGCCCCCTCGGACATCTCCTCCACTCGAAGGTTCATCCCGGCCAGCACGGAACGGACCTCGTCTCGCACGCTCGCTTCGTCGCTGACCAGGAGAACACCGGTGGACTCGGTTTCCGTTCGGGGACTGTCGGCCACCCGCTGCTCCCCTCTCGTGCCCAGTCACGGCCTGTCGGACCGCTGGGCCGAGCATAGCCCGCAAGGCGCGTCAGGTACGATCCCGCCACTCCCGCGTGACCGGCCGAACGTTCGCCGAAGGAGGATGCTGGTGCTCGACATCGAGGTCGAAGCGGTCGACAGCCACACCGTCTGCCGGCCGGTCGGGGAACTGGACGCCTACACCGTGGGCCAGTTCCGACAGGCCCTGGCCGACCTGGCCGCCACGCCCAGGCTGGTCATCGACCTGGCCGGCGTTCCCTTCGTTGACTCCGCCGGGCTCGGCGCGCTGATCGGGGGGATCCGCCGGGTCCGGGAGTTGGGCGGGGACGTGGCGGTGAGCTGCAATCGGCCCACGCTGGTCCGCCTCCTGCGTACCACCGGCTTCGACCGGATCGTCACGGTGGTCGGCACGGTGGAGGAGGCGGTTGCCGCCCTGGCCAACGAAGCGCCCACAGAGTAGGGCGCGACCCGGGGAGCGTCGGGCCGGCCCGGGACTAGACGCCGAAGAGGTGCTCGGCGATCTGAGCGAGGCCGTCCAGGTCGTGGACGTCGCTGGCGAGGAAGGGAACTCGGGTCACCGGAGCAGGCTCCACCCGCTCGGCCAGGGTGGCGAAGTTCGCCTCCTCCCGCTCGGCCACCGCCCGGAGGTCGGCCAGGTTCGCCTCCAGCACACCCAACGCCTCCCCGTCGGCAACCGCCTCGCCGCCCCGGTTGCCGTCCTCGCCGCCCCCGACCGCGGCGTCCTCTCCGAACCGGGGGTGCAGGCGGTTCACGACCAGGGCGTCCACGGTGAGGGAGGCCTCGGCCAGCTTGTCCGCGAAGAACAGGGCCTCGGCCACGGTGTCCGAGCGTGGGGAGGCGACGAGCAGGAAGGCCGTCTCCTCGCTCGCCAGCAGTTCCCTGACGCCGGTGGCCCGAGCCCGGAACCCCTCCTCCATCCCCTCGAAGGCCTGGAAGAAGGCCACGGCGTCCTCGACCACCTCGGCTCCCACGACCTTGGACACCGTCCGCAGGAAGGTCCTGGTCGCCCACCCCGCGGCCCGCAAGTAGGCCCTGGTGGGGGTCATCACCAGGCGGAACATCCGGTTGTCGAGGAACCGGAGCAGTCGACGCGGCGCATCGATGAAGTCGAGGGCGTTGCGGGTCGGCGGGGTGTCGACCACCACCAGGTCGAAGCGGCCCTCCTCGTGCAGTTCGTAGACCTTCTCGGAGGCCATGTACTCCTGGGTGCCGGACAGGGCGGACGACAGGTTGCGGTAGACGCGGTTGGCCAGGATGCTCTCCGCCTGGGAGGGGTCGGCTGCATACCGGTTGACCAGGTCGTCGAAGGTCCCCTTGGTGTCCAGCATCAGGGCCCAGAGCTCGCCGGGCCAGGGGCCCTCCACCAGCCCCGGCGTGTTGGTGAGCGACTCCAGCCCGAGGGCGTCGGCGAGTCTCCGGGCGGGGTCGATGGTCACCACGCAGGCTCGGCGACCCTCTCGTGCGGCCCCGAGGGCGATGGCCGCGGCGGTCGTGGTCTTTCCCACTCCCCCGGAGCCACAGCAGATGACGATGGCGCGACCCCCTACGAGCCCGCCCAGGGTGTTCATGTCCCCGCCTCTGCCGCCTGGGGCGCTGCCAGCGCGGTGACCTCCCTGGTCAGGGCGTGGGACAGCTCCTCGGCCTGGGGGGCGCCGAGGCCCGGCCTGAACAGGTACGGGGCGACCAGGCGAGGGAGTTCGAGGGCCTCGGTCAGCCTGGCCACCTGCTCTCCCTGGAGTTGCTGGCGTCTGCGGCGGAACGCCGCCGCCCTCGACAGGGCCTGGGCGTGGGCGGGGTCGAGGGGCCGGCCAGCGGCCGCGGCCGCTTCCTCGGGGTCCTGGCCCAGGCCCTCCAGGGGTGGGTACACGGCGTTGACGACGACGCCGGCGACGCCGACCCCCACCTGGTCCTGCAGCCGATGGGCGGTCTCCACGGTCTCGTTGACCGGGGTCTCCTCAGGAAGGGTGACGAGGAGGACCTGGCAGCGCGCCGGGTCTCTGAGGAGGTCGCCCACCTCGGTGGCCTGGACCCGGATCGGCCCTACCCTGGCCACGTCGACCAGGCCTTCGGCGCTGCCCAGGAAGGTCAGGGCATGGCCGGTCGCCGGGGCGTCGAGGATCACCAGGTCGGCGGCGCCGGCGCGCTCGAGCTGCTTGACCTTCCCGAGGACCAGGATGTCCCTGATGCCGGGGACGGCCGTGGAGATGACGTCCAGGGTCCCGGTGGTGATGAGCCGCCGGGAGACCGCGCCGAGCCCGTGGTCCGCCAAGTACTCGAGGAGCGCCCCGTCCGGCGTGAGGGCGCGGGCCCGTACCCCTCCCCGGCCCTCGCCGGGCTGCCTGAGGGTCACCTCGTCGTAGCCGAGGTCCTCGGGGTGCCCCAGCAGGCCGGCCACGCCGCCCTGGGGCTCGAGCTGGATGACCAGGACTTCCAGGCCGGCCTCGGCGGCCATGAGCGCCACCGCCGCACCGACGGTGGTCTTTCCCACTCCGCCCTTGCCGGCGACGATCAGCACGCGAGCCTGCCGGCACCAAGCCGCCACATCCATGTCGAGGGCCAGCGTATCCAGGCACCGGGCGTCCCCCGGCCGCCGGCGGCGCACGGGTGTGCCCGGTGTGCGCGACGATTACCTCTTGTTGGCGCCCCTCTTGAG
>DASQQH010000098.1:0-2308 GCA_035643555.1 Acidimicrobiales bacterium
CGCAGCCCTCCACAGGCGCCCAAGCCCACCATCAGCATCCCGGCGACCAGCCACGGTCGTAGCATCGATATCTGTCCTTCGACAAGACTGCCCTTGCCCTTCCGCGCTTCTCGACATCCCGTTACCCGCTCTGCTACCTCGTCACGCTCCAAACCGCGTCCGCCGGGAGGCCGCCGGGACCCGGCGCCGGGCCGGGGCTCGAGTCGCCAGCGCGGATCCTCCCCGGCCGCCGGCCGGGGAGGATCTCGTTCACCTGGGGGTCCCGCTGCGCACCCGTTCTACCTGCCGGGGGTCAGGCCCGGCAGTGGCGGCACCTCGCTCGAGGGGAAGGGCACCCTGAGGAGCGACGCGATCGTCGGCGCGACCTGCAGGTTGGTGACCGGTGTGCTGATCACCCGGCCCGCGTGTGGGACCGCGCCACCGACGATCAGGGGGATGCCCCGGTCGCCGGGGTGGAACCCACCGTGCTCGGCCCGCTTGGTGGAGTTGACCGAGTCGTAGTCGAACCCGGTTCGTGGCGAGATGGCCAGGTCCGGCGTGCGGTTCGCGGGGGCGGCGCCCAGCGCCGCGAGGTCCTTCCGCGTGAGCAGACGGCTGACGGCGAACCTGTTGCGCGCCGTCGGGCTGTTCAACAGCTTCAGGGCTCTCGTCGCCTGGTCCGGGTGCTTGAGCCACAGAAGGGCCACGTCGTCGGCCGTGTCGTGGGCGACGGGGATGCCGTGCCCCCCCAGGTAGGAGTCGATGGTGGACGGATCGATGAAGGGGCAGGCGTTGGGCGCCGAGGCATCGTTCTGGGCACAGTTCGGGTAGGGGTTCGGCCTGATCGGGTTGTTGCCGTGATCGGCGGTCACGATGAGCACCGTGTGCTGCCACCGGTGCGCCTTCTTGAGGGCGGCGATCAAGCCCGCCACCTCGTGGTCCTCGTAGGCCAGGGCCTGGGCGGTGATCGCCGAGGGGCCGGTGCCCGCGGCGTTGTGGATCCCGCCGGCCTTCATCGCCTGGTTGGGCGCCATCACGTACAGGCCGCTCAGCGCCGGCGGCGTGGGACCGGTGACCTCCTTGATCAGGCTGTGGAAGTTCGTGTTGTCGAAGCGTTCGGCGCACCTGTAGTCCAGGCTCCCGCAGTGGAACGACAGGGTGGGCGTCTTGAGGTTGTCGATCCCGTTGCCACTGGGCCCGTTCAGCACCGAGTAGGTGTGTTGGGAGGCGATGAAGGCGGTCCTGAGGCCCGCGTTATGGACCGAGTCGAACACCGTCGGCTTCCGCACGAAGTTCCATGGTGGTGTCCCTGGATAGCCCGGGTACGACGGGTGCTCCGTGAGGTTGATCGTCGATGGGTAGGAACGGTCGTAGAAGACCTCGTAGGGAATGCCGGTACGGGTCGGGTCGTTTCCGGTGAACGAGTCCAACAGCCCGGGGAACGAGTCGCTCGGAACGCCACTCCGGGCGTGGGTGTACTCGACGCCGTGTGCCGCCAGCCCTGCGATCGTCGGCGTCGTCGCCGGGGTGTAGAGCTCGCCGTGTCCGCCGTCCATGAACAGCGTGATGACCATGCGGGCCCGGCCGTGGCCCTGGGGCTGGGCGCTCGCCTTGGCCACCGGGCTCGCCATCACGTAGGCGAGAGCGATGACCACGCTCAGCACGCCGAGACCCGCCACGCGCAGCCTGGTGGAAACCGCCGTGGCGAGACCACGGAGGTGTCGGATAGGGGGCAAGGCGTCTCCTTTCCGCCGGTGGTTGCCGGGGCTGGGGGTCCCTGGCGCCGTGGGACCGTAAGCGAGGAGGCTGACGCCCGGGTGACGTCGGCCGGACGGCTGCCTGAACTGTTCCCGACGGTGTGGTGTCATCCCCCGGTCTGACGGGACCCCGCGCCGCCAGCGACGAGGGACCCCCGGGGTTTCTGCGCCCACGCGCCCGCGGCCAAGGGCGGTTGGGGCCTGGGCGATGGGCCTCTCCCGGGTGTGGCGAGGGGCCAGCGCGTTGCCCTCACAGGGCCCGTCCGTCACGGGCCACCCGGGCGCCCAGCCACGTTGTCCCTCCCCACCGCACGTCGCTCGGCGACGGCGGCATCGGCTGGGCACAGAGGCCGGCGTCGTGGCGGAGACGGCTCGCCGGGGACGGCCGCAACCGCCCGCCGGTGCGGCCCCGACCGGGTCCCCTGCCGGACCCCCGCCTCCTCGCCCGGGCGGACCGCTCCCGAGTCGCCCGTACCGGCATTCGCGCCCCGACCCGCGCCGGGATGGCGTGGCCCGATCCGGCCGAGGGGACCGGCGCCCCGCCAGCCCGATCGGTCCCGCTCCGCCGTGGT
>DASQQH010000099.1:0-2876 GCA_035643555.1 Acidimicrobiales bacterium
GGCTCCACCCGCCTGGGCCAGCCTCGCCGGTCGCGCAGCTTCTTCGGGGGCCTCGGGACCGCCCCCCGGCGACTCGCCACCGTCTTCGCGGCCCAGGCCGCCCTGGACGCCGGGTGGGCGGCCGGGGCGGCGTCGGGGCGGGTGGTGGCGGTGTCGGGGGCCCGGCGCCTCACCCGGGCGGCCATGGTGGCCAACACGACCGTCCCCCAGGTCGTGGTACCCCCGGACGGCTCCCCGGTCCTGGTCGACGGCGCGCCCGTCACCTGCTCCCCGGCCGCCCAGGTTCCCCTCGGCCAGCTCCACCACCTGGCCTGACCCTTCCAGGAGGTCGCCGTGCTCGTCGACGCCGTGATCCGCAACGCCCGCATCTGGACCGGGGACCCGCGCCGGCCCCGGGCCGACCGCCTGGCCCTCGCTGGAGGACAGGTCCTCGCCCTGGGCGAGGACGCCGAGGGCCTCCGGGGTCACCTCGAGGCCGATCTCGGGGGCCTCGCCGTGGTCCCCGGCTTCCGTGACGCGCACGCCCACACCGCCTGGGTGGGCCTGGCGATGGAGGAGCTGGACCTGGCCTCCCCGCCCCGTCGGACCCTCGAGGAGGTGTACGACGCCGTGGCCGAGGGGGCGGCCGCCGCCCCGCCGGGGACCTTCGTCATCGGGTCCCGCTACGACCAGAACAAGCTGGGCGGCGCCCATCCCACCCGGGACGGCCTCGACCGGGCGGCGGGGGACCGGCCGGTGTGGCTCCGGCACGTCTCGGGCCACATGAGCGTGGTCAACACCGCGGTGCTCGAGCGCATCGGGGACCGCCTCACCGAGGCCGGGATGGAAGGGGCGGTGGGGCGGGGGGAGGACGGCGCCCCGACCGGGCTCCTCCAGGAGCAGGCCCAGGGGCTGGTCCGGGACCTCGTGGTCCCCTACCCCGCCTCCCAGCTGGCCGGGGCCCTGGCCAGGGCCCACCGGCGGTACGTGGCCGAGGGGGTGACCGCGGTGTGCGACGCGGGCATCGGCGGGGGCCTGGTGGGCCACAGCGGGGTGGAGCTCGCCGCCTACCAGGCGGCCCGGGACCAGGGCGGGCTGCTCGCCCGGACCACGGCCATGGTGGCCGCCGAGGCCCTGCACCCCCTGGCCGGCCATGCCGACGACGGCCTCGGGACCGGCCTGGACCTCGGCCTGCGCACCGGGCTCGGGGACCCCTCGCTTCGGCTCGGGGCGGTGAAGGTGTTCGCCGACGGGTCCCTCATCGGGCGCACCTGCGCCATGCACGAGGGCTTCGCCGACGCCCCCACCGATCGTGGCCTCTACCAGCTGGCACCCGACGAGCTGCGCGGGGTGGTGCTCGCCGCCCACCGCTCGGGGTGGCAGGTGGCGATCCACGCCATCGGGGACGCGGCGGTGGACCTGGCCGTCGACGCCTACGCCCGGGCCCTCCAGGCCGTCCCCCGCCCCGGGCACCGCCACCGGATCGAGCACTGCGGGGTCACCTCCCGGGCCACCCTCGCCCGCATCGCCGCGCTGGGGGTGGTCCCGGTGCCCCAGGGGGGGTTCGTGTCCGAGCTCGGTGACGGGATGGCCCGGGCGCTCGGCCCCGAGCGCACCCGGGCCGCCTACCGCCTCGCCAGCTTCCTCGAGGCCGGGGTGCCCCTGCCCGGGAGCTCGGACCGTCCGGTCATCGGCGGGGCCCCGCTGTCGGGGATCCAGGACATGGTGAACCGCCGCACCGGGTCGGGCGCGGCCTTCTCCCCCGAGGAGGCCGTGGGCCCCGAGCAGGCCCTCCGGGCCTGGACCTGGGGGTCGGCCTACGCCTGCTTCGCCGAGGCCGAGGCCGGCACCCTGGCCCCCGGCAAGCTGGCCGATCTGGTGGTCCTCGGCGACGATCCCACCACCGCCGATCCGGCGAGGATCGCCGAGATCGAGGTGCTGGCCACCCTGGTCGGGGGGCAGGTGGTGCACGACCGGCTGGGCCTGGGCGAGGGTGGGTGACCACGGGGGAGGCCGCCACCGCCGGCGGCGGGGCCGGCCCGGGGCTGTGGCCGCCGGGGGACCCGCGATCGCTGGAAGCAGGGCGGCGGCGGGGCTAGGCTCCGGGCGTCGCGCGCCGACCGAGGGGGGTTCCCGTGGGTTTCCGACTGGACGGTACGTACTTCGAGAACTGTCCCTGCGACATGGTCTGTCCGTGCACGACCTCCGGGTTGACCAAGCCCGCCGACTACGAGCGCTGCAGGGTGGTCCTGGCCTTCCACGTCGCCACCGGACAGGTCGACGGCCTCGACGTGAGCGGCCTCACCGTCGCCCTCCTCGCCGACACCCCGCCGCTCATGGCCGAGGGGAACTGGCGGGTGGGGCTGTTCATGGACGCCGCCGCCTCCGAGGCCCAGGCCGAGGCGCTGACCGCGGTGTTCAGCGGCCAGAAGGGCGGCCCGATGGCCATGCTCGCCCCGCTGTTCGGGGAGATGCTGGGCATCGAGACGGTGCCGATGGACTACGTCGACGACGGCCGCCGGCACCGGCTGCGCGCCGGTGACGCCGTGGACATCGAGATCGAGGACTTCGTCCCCCCCCAGACCCCCGGGGGGGAGGCGTCCAGGCTGACGGGCATGTTCCACCCGGCGAACTCGACCCTCACCATCGCCCAGGCGACCACCTCCCGGGTCGACGCCTTCGGCCTCAGCTTCTCGAACGACGGGAAGAACGGCCATGCGGCACCCTTCTCCTGGGCGGCGTGAGGGCGTCGCCGGCCCGGCGTCCCGGTGCCCGGCGAGGCACCGGGGAGCCCTGGGTGTGGGGGGCTGACCCTGCTCGCCCTCCTGGAGGAGAGTTGCGCGGCGGCAGGGTGGTGGGCGTGGCGGCCGGCCTGGGCCTGGTCGGTGCCGGCCCGG
>DASQQH010000100.1:0-6003 GCA_035643555.1 Acidimicrobiales bacterium
CGGCGGCGCCGCCATTGGTCGCCCCGCCCGACGCGGGAAGGTCGGAGGCCAGGGACAAGGACACCTTGCCCTGCGGGTCGATATCGTCCACGCGCACCTCGACTTCGTCGCCGAGGTCCAGGACGTCCTCGACTTTGTCGATCCGCTTGCCGCGGCCCAGCTTCGAGATGTGGACCAGGCCGTCGCGGCCGGGGAGGATGTTGACGAACGCCCCGAACTTGGTGACGTTGACCACCTTGCCCGTGTAGACGGCGCCAACCTCCGCCTTGGGCGGGTCGAGGATCAGCTCGATCCGGCGGCGGGCCTCGGCGACGGCCCCGCCGTCGCGGCCGCCGATGGTCACGGTGCCGACCATGCCGTCGTCGTCGACGTTGATGTCGGCGCCGGTCTCCTGCTGCAGGGTGTTGATGACCTTGCCCTTGGGGCCGATGACCTCGCCGATCTTGTCGATCGGGATCTCGAAGGACACGATCTTCGGCGCGCTGTCGCGCACCTCGCTGCGTGGCTGCGCGATCGCGCCGGCCATGACGTCGAGGATCTTGAGGCGGGCCTCCCGGGCCTGGGTCAGCGCCTGGGACAGGACGTCGGCCGGCAGGCCGTCGATCTTGGTGTCGAGCTGGAGGGCCGTGACGAAGTCCGCGGTCCCCGCCACCTTGAAGTCCATGTCCCCGAAGGCGTCCTCGGCACCGAGGATGTCGGTGAGGGTCGTGTACCGTCCCTCGGCGGCCACCAGCCCCATGGCGATCCCGGCCACCGGGGCGCGGAGGGGCACCCCGGCGTCCATGAGCGACAGGGTCGAGGCGCACACCGACGCCATGGAGGTGGACCCGTTGGAGGACAGGACCTCCGACACCAGGCGCAACGTGTAGGGGAACGCCTCCTGGGGAGGGATCACCGGCACCAGCGCCCGCTCGGCCAGCAGGCCGTGGCCGACCTCCCGGCGCTTGGGGCCCCGCATGAAGCCCGTCTCGCCCGTGGAATACGGGGGGAAGTTGTAGTGGTGGAGGTACCGCTTGGTCTCGTCCACCCCGATCGTGTCGAGGAGCTGGTTCATGCGCGGCATGCCGAGGGTGCAGACGTCCAGCACCTGGGTGTCGCCGCGCTGGAACAGACCGGACCCGTGGGCGGTGGGCAGGAGGTCGACCGCTGCCGACAGGGGCCGGATCTCGGCCGGACTCCGTCCGTCGATGCGAACCTGGTCCTCGACGATGCGACGTCGGACCAGCTGCTTGGTGAGGGACCGGATCGCCGCCCGGACCTCCCGCTCGCGCCCCACCAGCTCGGGCCGCTCCGCCGCCATGCCCATGATCTGGGCGGCGGCGTCGTCGAGCGCGGCGGCCCGCTCGGCCTTGCCGGGCACGGCGTTGGCCTGGGCCAGCAGCTCCCGGCCGGTCCCGGTCACCAACTCCCACACGTCGTCGCCGTAGTCGGCCTGCGGCTCGTAGCTGATCAGGGGCTTCTTCCCCCCGGCGGCGGCGACCAGGCCCCGCTGGAGCTCGATCGACTCGGCGATCCACACCTTGGCGGCCTCGAGCCCCTCGGCGATGACCTCCTCGGTCACCCTGGGGGCGCCCGCCTGGTAGTGGTCCCAGGCGACCTCGGTGCCCCCGGCCTCGACCATCATGATGGCCACGTCCTGGCCCTCCCCGGTGCCCTCCGTGGCCCGCCCCGCCACGACCAGCTCGAAGCTGGAGTCGTCCCCCTCCTGCCAGGTCGGGTACGGGATCCAGCTGCCCTCGGCGGAGTAGGCAAGCCGCACCGCCCCGATCGGTCCCTCGAAGGGGATGCCCGAGACCATCAACGCGGCCGAGGCGGCGTTGATGGCCACGACGTCGTGGGGGTTCACCTGGTCGGCGCCCAGCACCGTGGCCACCACGTGGACCTCGTTGCGGAAGCCGTCGGGGAACGACGGCCGCAGGGGCCGGTCGATCAGACGGGCGTTGAGGATCGCCTGATCCGTGGCCCGCCCCTCCCGACGGAAGAACGACCCGGGGATCTTGCCGGCGGCGTACATCCGCTCCTCGACGTCCACCGTGAGGGGGAAGAAGTCGATCCCCTCCCGCACGGCCCGCGCCGCCGTGGCAGTGACCAGGACGACGGTGTCGCCCAGCCGGGCCAGCACTGCACCGTCAGCCTGGCCGGCAAGCCTGCCGGTCTCAAAGGACAGCGTCTTGTCGGTCCCGCTCACCGGGGCCGACACCGAGATGGCCTCCGCCATGCTCACTCCTGATGGTCAGGGTGGTCACCTGGCCAGTTCCCAGTCGTCGACCACCCGGTCTCCCCGGTGACCGGCGACTGGCAGCTGGCCCCAGGCGCCACCGACGGTACGTGGGAGCCAGGGGGCTCCCAGATGGCATGGGCACCCGGTGGGTCGCCCCCGAGCATCCGTGGGCTCAGCGTCGGATTCCGAGCCGGGCAATGAGCTCCCGGTACCGCTCGACGTCGTTGTCCTTCAGATAGTCCAGGAGACGCCGACGACGTCCGATCAGCTGCATCAGCCCCCGGCGGGTGTGATGGTCGCCCCGGTGCACCTTGAGGTGCTCGGTGAGATGGCTGATCCGCCCGCTGAGGAGGGCGATCTGCACCTCGGGCGACCCCGTGTCCGTCTCGTGGAGACGGTACTCGCCGATCGTGGCCGTCTTATCTGGCATGCGGACTGTCGGACTCCTCACTGGACAACGAGACCGTCGGGCTCGCGAGAGCGCTCACCCACGGAGGCGGGCTGCATGCCTGCAGACCCGCCGCGCTCGCCCTCACTCTAGCAGGCTGGCCCCGGGTCGCTTTCCCCTCGGCCCGGGAGCGGTCATGGCCGCGCCAGGGCCGCGCGTGCGGCGTCCACGTCCTGGCCCATCTGGGCGGCCAGGTCCGCGACCGAGTCGAAGCGCTGCTCGTCCCGGAGGCGGGCCACGAAGCGGACCCTGGCGGTCTCCCCGTAGAGGTCCCCGTCGAAGCCGAGCAGGTAGGCCTCGAGCAGCGGCGGGCCGTCCTGGTAGAAGGTGGGCCGGCGGCCGACGGAGATGGCGGCGGGGAGGACCGAGCCGTCAGGGCGCTCGTGCCACCCGGCGTAGATCCCGTCGGCCGGGAGCAGGATCTCGGGAGGCACGGCCACGTTGGCCGTCGGGTACCCGAGGACCGCGCCGCCCCGGCCGTCGCCCCGGCCCACCACGCCCCGCACCTCGTGGGGGCGGCCCAGCAGGGCGGCGGCCTCCGCCACCTGCCCGGCGGTCAGGAGGCGACGGATCCGCGTGGACGACACCGGCTCGCTACCCCCCGCCTCGGGGACCAAGTCGAAGCCCACGACCTCGAAGCCCAGGTCGGCGCCCATCTCGGCCAGCAGGGGCACGTTGCCCTTGCGGCCGTGGCCGAAGTGGAAGTCCCGGCCCACGACCACCACCTTGGCCGCCAGCCCCTCCACCAGGGTCCCGGTGACGAAGTCCTCCGCCGTCTCCTCGGAGCGGGCCCGGTCGAAGGCCAGCACCACGGCCAGGTCGAGCCCGGTCGTCGCCAGCAACGCCAGCTTCTGGTCGAGGTCGGTGAGCAGGAGGGGGGCCGACTCCGGTCGGACCACCATGGCGGGATGGCGGTCGAAGGTGACGACCCCGGCCGCCAGGCCCCGTGCCCGGGCGTGTGCCCGGACCTCGCCGATGAGGCGGCGGTGGCCGATATGGACCCCGTCGTAGGCACCGATGGTGACGACGGTGCCGGCGGGCGGGGAGGACAGGCTGGCCGGATCGGTGACGACCTCCATCGCCTGTGGAGGCTAGCGGGGTCCCCGATCAGCGCGGGCGACCGACGGCGGCGGCCAGGACCACGGCCGGCTTGAGGCGGGGGTCGCCGCCTCCGGCCCCCCGGCCCTGCACCGCCTCGTAGACAGCGAGCAGTGCACCGGTGCCGTCGAGCACCGCCACCGGCCCCTCCTCGGCCGCCCCCAGATCGAGATCGGCCGGTGCCAGCACGGCGCCGTGGGCCACGGCCGCCGCCACCTCGGGAGGGACGGCGGCGGCGGGCAGATCCCGCAAGCCCTGGGCGGGGGTGAGCACCCGGTCCGGGGCGACCTGCTCCACGGCCACGGCCTCGTCCTCGGTGAAGGACCCCACGGCGAGGCGTCGCAGCGATCGCAGGTGGGCTCCCCCGCCCAGGGCCTCGCCGAGGTCGGCGGCCAGGGTACGGACGTAGGTCCCCGAGGAGCACCGGACCTCGATGGTGACCACCCCCTCCTCCTCGGTGGGCGTCACCTCCAGGCGGTCCACGACCACCGCCCTGGCCTCTCGCTCGACGACGACGCCCGCTCTGGCCAGCTCGTGCAGCCGGCGGCCCCCGACCCTGCGGGCCGAGACCATGGGAGGGACCTGATGGATCTCACCGGTCAGGTCGGCCGCCGCCGCCCGCACCTCCTCCAGGGAGATCCCCCCCATGTCGAACCGGGCGGTCACCTCGCCGGCGGCGTCCAGGGTGGAGGTGGCCACGCCGAGGACCACCTCGCCCCGGTAGGCCTTCGGCAGGGCCCCCACGAAGCGCAACAGCCGGGTGGCCCGCCCCAGCCCCACCGCCAGCACCCCGGTGGCGTCGGGGTCCAGGGTGCCGGCGTGGCCCACCCGCCGCTGCCCGAGGAGCCGCCGGCACCGGGCGACGACGTCGTGGGAGGTCCACCCGGACGCCTTGTCCACGACCACCAGGCCGTCGATCACGGGCCCTCGCCGGGCGGCGGGGAGCCCGGGCCACCCTGACGCCGGGCCAGGTCCCGCAGCACCGCCTCCACCCGCCGGCCGTGGGCCACCGCCGGGTCGGGGACGAAGGTGAGCTGGGGGGTGCGCTTGAGCCGGACCTGGCGGCCGATGGCGGCCTGGAGCCGGACCCTCGACTCCGCCAGGGCGTCCTCTGCGGGCTCGTCCAGGCTGTCCAGCAGGACCCTGGCGTGGCGCAGGTCAGCCTCGGCCTCCACGGCGGTGACGGTGAGGCGGAGGAGGCGCACGTCCTGGTCGGCGAGGCGCTCCAGCTCCTCGGCCACCACCTGGCGGAGCACCTCGTTCACCCGGGCCACCCGCGGGTAGCGGCGGCCGTCGCCGCCGCGGCGGCCCCGGCGCTTGACGCCGCTCACGTCTCCACCCAGGAGCGGTCCGCCGACAGGATCTCCACGTCGGGCCGGCTCCAGACGAACCGCTCGACCTCGTCGAGGACATCCTCCACGTGGCCGGCGCTGGCCGCCACGGCCGCCACGCCCAGACGGGCGCGTTGATGGCGATCCTGGTGGTCGACCTCGGCGGCGGCCACCGCAAAGCGCTGGCGGACACCGACCAGGATCGGCTTGATGGCCGTCCGCTTCTGCTTGAGGGATCGGCACACGGGGAGATGCAGGTCGATCGACAGCACCCCTACGTGCGTTGGACCTCCCGCTCGTCGTAGGTCTCGATCACGTCACCCTGGTGGAGGTCCTGGAAGTCCGACAGCCCGATCCCGCACTCGAACCCGGCGTGCACCTCCCGGGCGTCGTCCTTGTAGCGCTTGAGCGACCGCACGGTCCCCTTCCAGATGACGACGCCCTCGCGCAGGAACCGGACCTTGGAGTTCCGGGTGATCACGCCGTTGCGCACGTAGCAGCCGGCCACGGCACCCACCCGGGGCACCCGGAACACCTCCCGGACCTCTGCCTCGCCGGTGACGACCTCCTCGTACTCGGGGGCCAGGAGCCCCAGCATGGCGCCCTCGATGTCCTCGAGCACCTTGTAGATGATCTCGTAGGTGCGGATCTCCACGTCCCGATCACCGGCCAGCTCCCGCGCCCGGCGATCGGGCCGGACGTTGAAGCCGATGATCGTCGCGTTGGAGGCGGCCGCCAGCTGGACATCGTTCTCGGTGATCCCCCCCACGGCCCGGTGCACGAAGCTGAGCTTGACCTCGTCCCGTTCCAGCTTGCGCAACGCCTCGGTGATCGCCTCCAGGGAGCCCTGCACATCGGCCTTCACGATGAGGTTGAGCGTGGCCGTCTCGCCCCGTTGGATCTGC
>DASQQH010000101.1:0-8990 GCA_035643555.1 Acidimicrobiales bacterium
TTCTCCCCCTTCTCGGAGGTCTGCGGGGCCTCCTCGACGGTCTCCTCGTCCCGTTCGGTCGCCGGCTTCTTCTTCAGCTCTCGCTCTGCCAACGTTCCTCCCTACGAGCCCAGCCGCTCCAACAGCATGGCCGGGCTCTCACATCCTTCCAACAACGTATCCACGTGCGTTGCCGTTCCCCGAAGGGGCTCCATCATTGGTACCCGCCGAAGCGGATCCGTACCGAGATCGAACACCAGCGAATCCCAGTTCGCCGCCGCTACCGCCGAGGCCCACCGCTGCAGGCACCGGCCCCGGAAGTAGGCCCGGGTGCTGGGCGGGGGCTCGGTCATCGCCGTCACGGCCTCCTCCTCGGACACCAGACGCTCCATGTCCAAACGGGCGAAGAGCGACCGCGCCGGCCGGAGGTCGTGGTACTGCAGGTCCATGGCCGCCAGCTGCGGGGCGTCCCAGCCCAGGCCGTGGCGGTGGCGGTAGGCGTCGAGCAGCTGGCGCTTGGCCACCCAGTCCAGCTGGCCCGCCAGCCCCTCGGGGTCGGCCTCCAGGCCGGCCAGGGTCTGCTCCCAGCGCCGGAGCACCTCCAGGCCCACGTCGTGGGCCCCGAGGCACTCCAGGCCCCGGTCCTCGGCGTACTTGCGGGCCAGGTCGAACAGCTCCCACTGGATCTCCAGGGCGGTCATGGTGGTGCCCCGGGCCAGCTCGACGGGCTGGGTCAGGGAGGGATCGCAGGAGATCTGGCGCAGGGCCCGCACGGGCGTGGCCAGGGACAGGTCCCGGTCCCCGAACCAGTCGTCCTCGATCATGGCCAGGACGATGGCCGTGGCCCCCACCTTGAGGAAGGTGGCCACCTCGGCGAGGTTGGCGTCGCCCAGGATGACGTGGAGGCGCCGGTAGCGCTGGGCATCGGCGTGGGGCTCGTCCCGGGTGTTGATGATGGGCCGCTTCAGCGTGGTCTCCAGGCCGACCTCCTCCTCGAAGAACTCGGCCCGCTGGGAGAGCTGGAAGGCCACGTCGGCCTCGCCGGTGGCGGAGCTTTCCCGCCCCACCTTTCCCGCCCCCGCGTACACCTGGCGGGTCACGAAGTGGGGCATCACGTGCTGGACGATGCGGGAGAAGGGCACCGACCGGTCCATCAGGTAGTTCTCGTGGCACCCGTAGGAGTTGCCCTTGCGGTCGGAGTTGTTCTTGTACACCACGATCCGCTGTCCCGGGGCCAACAGGTCCGAGGCGGCCTCCATGGACGCCGCCAGGATGTGCTCCCCCGCCTTGTCGAAGCGCACGAGCTCCAAGGGGGTGGCGCACTCGGGGGTCGAGTACTCGGGGTGGGCGTGATCCACGTAGAAGCGGGCCCCGTTGGTGAGCACCGCGTTGACCAGGTGGGTCTCCACCTCGGGGGGCATGGCGCCCTCCCGGGCGAAGCCCCGGGCGTCCCGGCCCGGGCTCTCGTCCTCGAAGTCCCACCCCACCCGGCCTGACCGCCCGCCGCTCCGATCGGGGTGGCCGAACCGCGACACATAGGCGTTGATGAGCACCGACGATGCGGCGATCGGGTTGGCGTCGCCCGGACCCGACAGCTGGATGCCGTACTCGGTCTCGATGCCGCACACCTTCGGTATGGCCACAGCCGGACCCTACCCCTCGCAGCCGTCGTGTGTGGGCCCGTTCGGGGGTCGAGTCACCGGCATCGGGTCATCGACATGCCGGTGGCCGGGACGCCTCGTCCCGGCCCGCCCCGCTGGCCGTCCGGGCCATCGGCCGCCTACAGGTACTGCCCGGTGGCCACACGCTCGATCGAGCGCCCGCCGGTCGTGTCCTCGCCCTCCGACAGGAGGGTGCGCACGTAGACGATGCGCTCGCCCTTCTTCCCCGAGATCTTCGCCCAGTCGTCGGGGTTGGTGGTGTTGGGCAGGTCCTCGTGCTCCTTGTACTCCTGCTTGATCGACTCCAGCAGGTCGGCGGTGCGCACGCCCCGCCCCTCGCCGGCGATGGTCCGCTTGATGGCCCGCTTCTTGGCCCGGCGCACGATGTTCTCGATCATCGCCCCCGAGGCGAAGTCCTTGAAGTACAGGATGTCCTTGTCGCCGTTCTGGTAGGTCACCTCGAGGAAGCGGTTCTCGTCGTCGTCCCGGTACATCTCCTCCACGGTCCGCTCGATCATGGCCGCCACCGCCTTGTCCCGGTCGCCGCCACCGAGGGTGGTCACCTCCTCCCCGTCCAGGGGGAGGTCGGACCGCAGGTAGCGGGAGAAGATGGCCGCCGCGGCAGCCTCGTCGGGGCGTTCGATCTTGATCTTCACGTCCAGGCGACCAGGGCGGAGGATGGCCGGGTCGATGAGGTCCTCCCGGTTGGAGGCACCGATGACGATCACGTTCCGCAGGGCCTCCACCCCGTCGATCTCCGCCAGGAGCTGGGGGACGATCGTGGACTCCATGTCCGAGGAGATGCCGGTGCCCCGGGTGCGGAACAGGGAGTCCATCTCGTCGAAGAAGACGATGACGGGCCACCCCTCCTCCGACTTCTCCCGGGCCCGCTGGAACACCAGGCGGATCTGGCGTTCGGTCTCGCCCACGTACTTGTTCAGCAGTTCCGGGCCCTTGATGTTGAGGAAGTAGCTGCGGGCGGCCCGGTCGGCGGTGGCCTCGGAGACCTTGTTGGCCAGGGAGTTGGCGACCGCCTTGGCGATCAGGGTCTTGCCACACCCCGGGGGCCCGTAGAGGAGGATCCCCTTGGGGGCGGGGAGGGCGAAGTCGTGGTAGAGGTCCCGGTGCAGGAAGGGCAGCTCGACCGCGTCGGTGATGTCCTCGATCTGGCGGTCCAGGCCCCCCACGTCCTCGTAGGAGACCTCGGGGACCTCCTCGAGGATCAGCTCCTCCACCTCGGGGCGGGGGAGGCGCTCGAGGAGCAGGCCGGTGCGGGCGTCCATGAGCAGGGAGTCCCCGGCGCGGAGGCGGACGTCCACCAGGGACTCGGCGAGCTCGGCCACCCGCTCCTCGTCCGCCCGACCGAGGATGATGGCCCGGGTCCCGTCCTCGAGGGTCTCCTTCAGGGTGACCACCTCGCCGGCGGACTCGGCGGCGCGGGCCAGCACGACGTTCAGGGACTCGTTGAGGGCCACCTCCTGGCCCCGGGCCAGCCCCGCCACATCGATCTCGGGGTGCACCGCGACCCGCACCTTGCGCCCGCCGGAGAAGACGTCCACGGTCCCGTCGTCGTTGCTCCCGAGATAGGTCCCGTAGGCCGAGGGGGGCTGGGTGAGCTTCTCCACCTCCTCGCGCAGGGTGGCGATGTGCTCCCGGGCCTGCTGGAGGGTGAAGGTGAGCTTCTCGTTGCGGGACAGGGCCTGGGCCAGCTGCCCCTTGACCTCCAGCAGGCTCTCCTCGAGGTCGCGCACCCGCCGTGGGGCGTCCTGGAGCCGGCGGCGGAGGCCGGCCACCTCATCCTCGAGGAGACCGACCTGCTCCTCCAGCTCCTTCACGTCGGGGCTCCGGGTGGGCTCGTCGGGCCCCCCGGGGCCACGCCGCTGCTCGTCGAAACCAGCCGTCGAGACCACCTCCTCCGTAGGGGACGATACACCGCCGTCCCCCCAGCGTCGCTCATCCTTCGCCATATTTCACTTGCCTAGGCCGTGGAAATTGACAGCTCCCGGTAGGGTGGCTACCGTGGCGCTTTGCCGCCCCTCCGTCTCTGACCCCGTCCCTGAGAGGCATACCCCATGAAGGTCTGGATCGATCAGGATCTCTGCACGGGTGACGGTCTCTGCGAGGAGATCGCCCCAGCCGTCTTCACCCTCCTCGACGACGGCCTCGCCTACGTCAAGGAAGGCGACGAGGTCCATGACAACCCGGGCGGCTCGGAGGGCATGGCCCAGGTCCCCGGCGATCTCGAGGACGCCGTGGTCGAGGCCTCCGAGGAGTGCCCCGGAGAGTGCATCTTCGTCGAGCAGGCCTAGCGGGTCGGGCGGACCCGGTCGCCGCGGGACTGGTCCGCCTCCCCGGGTAGCCAGGCGGGCGCTCATCGGGGCTCCAGCAGCCGTGCGGTGGTGAGGAAGCCCGTGTGGGCCACCATGCGGTGGTCCGGGCGGACGGACCTGCCGGCCACGTGCCAGGAGCGGTGGAGGACCTCGAAGGTCTCCGCCAGCCCGAAGCCGGCCTCCCCGAGGGCCTCCCGAAGCTCGCTCACCTGGTGGATGCTCGGGAGGTAGGCGACCAGGATCCCCCCCGGCGCCAGGGCGCCGCGGGCGTGTGGCAGCACCCGCCAGGGCTCGGGCAGGTCCAGGACCACCCGGTCCAGGTCCTCCTCGTCGATGCCCTGGTAGACGTCCCTGGCCTCCACCCGGAACCCTGCCCCGGGGCCCCCGCCCCGGGGCAGGTTCGCCACGTTCGCCCGGGCCCGCTCGGCGAAGTCGGCGCGAACCTCGTAGCCGATCACGTCGGCACCGGCCCGCACCAGGGCCATCGAGAGGGCCCCGGACCCGACGCCGGCCTCCAGGACCCTGGCGCCGGGGAAGATGTCGGCGGCGATCAGGATGGCGCCCAGGTCCTTGGGGTAGATGACCTGGGCCCCCCGGGGCATGGACAGCACCATGTCGGCGAGGGTGGGGCGCACCACCACGAACCGGGCGCCGGTCGCCGAGCGCACCGTCGTCCCCTCCGGGTTCCCGAGCACCTCGTCGTGGTCCACCACGCCCGTGTGGGTGTGGAAGCGCCCCCCGGCCGCCAGGGAGACCAGATAGCGTCGACCCCTCGCGTCCCGGAACAGGACCTGCTCCCCCGCCCGGAGCGGCCCCCTCACCGGCTCCTCCACCGGCTGCTCACCCCCCGGTGCCCTCACCTGGTCAGCGCTCCTTGCGCCCGGCTCGTCGGCGTGCCCGCCCACGGGGCTGGGGCCCCCGCTGGTGGTCGATGACCAGGGCGTGGCCGGGTGTCAGCTGCTCCTGGTAGACGAGCTCGGGGCGGCGCCTGCGGACCCGCCGCAGGAGGGTGATCGTGGCCCACACGGCCAGCCAGCCCCGGTGTCCGCCCACCAGGCCCTCCCGCAGCCCGCGCCTGGCCAGGGTGCCGAGGAGACCCCCCAGCCGCCCCTCACCGCCTGCGCCGCGCCGGGTCACACCCGTCGGATCTCCACCACCGTGGACCGGCGCCGGCCCCGGCGGCGCCCCACCAGGTAGACGACGACCATCATCCCGGCGGCGGCCACGGCCAGCACGGGCATCACCTTGGGCTTCGCCGCCTCGGCGCCCTGCTCCAGGTGGGCGGTGACCTCACGGAACTTGGCCTCGATGTCACCCCTGGTGATCCGTCCTCCGGGGCCGGAGCCCTGCACGGTGGTGCTCGACCGGCGGGGGCTCACGTGGTCCGTCCCCGGAGGATCCGCAGGGCGGCCAGGCCCAGCACGATCGCCGTGCCCAGCGCGCACACCGCGTAGGGCATCCAGGAGTGGGCCCCGTAGAACACGTCGCCGGGGTTGCCCGCTCCCTCCTGCATGGCCCGCAGGGCGGCGGCGTCCAGGAAGACCAGGCCGGTGCCGAGCAGCAGGGACCCCACCAGCCCGAAGGCGACGTAGCGTCCGAGCCCCTTGATCGGCTGGACCGTCTCCTGCTTGAAGTAGGCGACCAGCAGCTCCCACAGCTCGGCGCCGAGCTTGGGGATCCCCTGGTCCTCGGAGCTCTCCCTCGTCTGTGCCACTGATCTCCTTCGTTGGACCCGCCCGGGCCTTCCTACCGGATGGCGCTACCCCGTGCAACCATCTTGCAACCCCTTGCCACCCCGCGCGGTGGATTCGACGGGAGACGACGGTAGAGGTCGGCCCCTCACCCCCCGGCGAGGCGGTCGGCGAGCAGGTCCGCTGCGTCGGTGGCCAACGCCTCCAGGAGGGCCATCCGTGGCCCGAGCCCCGGTTGCTCCAGGAGGCGCTGGCGGTCGAGCTCGCCCACCGGGGCCATGGCGCACAGCTGCCAGCCATCCCACCCGGCGTCGGGGGGGATGGCGGCGCCCCGCGGTGGGCCCTCCCCCAGCTCGGCCGCCAGGGTGAGGGCACGGCGGACCTGGCGCTCGGCGCGGTCCTGGGCCGCCCGGTCCTCGGTCGAGGGGGCAGGGTCGGCCACGGGGGCCACCAGGGCCCGTGGGTAGGGGTCCTCGGCCAGCCAGCGCTCGACGCGCAGGCGGTGGGTGCCCACCCCGACGAGCAGGAACCGGCCGTCGGGGAGGCGTCGGTCCTCGGCGATGCGGGTGACCGTGCCGACGTCGAACCGGGCGTCCCCGCCACCCACCTCGCTCCCCCGCTCGATGAGGACCACCCCGAAGGCGCCGCTCCCCTCCAGGCAGTCCCGCACCAGGGCCCGGAACCGGTCCTCGAACACGTGGAGGGGGATCCTCGAGCCGGGGAAGACGACGGTCCCCAGGGGGAACATCGGAAGGGGGCCCGCCGCCGCCCCGGCGCTGTCGGTGCCGCTCACCGCCAGGGCTCCTAGCCGCGGGGCTCCACCAGGTAGGTGGAGCTGGCTCTGACCACCAGGTGCCCCCCGTCGTCGACGACGTCGGCCTCGACGAAGGCGGTGCGGGCCCCGCCGCCCAGCACCCAGGCGGTGCACACCAGCGGTCCCCCCACCTGGACCGGGCGGAGGAAGCTGGCCTTGACCTCGGCGTTTGCGGCCCGCACCCGGGCGCCCTCGGCCCGGTCCCTCGCCCAGGTGAGGGCGGCGGCGCCCATGGCCGAGTCGGCGAAGGCCACCAGGAAACCCCCCTGGACGACCCCGACCGGGTTGGCGAAGCGCTCGTCGGCCACCATCCGCCACACGCTGCGCCCCGGGGAGGCCTTGTCCAGGCACACCATGCCCAGGGTGAGGTCGCAGTTGGGCGGGACCTGGGCGGTGTGGGTGCCCCCTGGGCGGTCCGGGTCCGCTCCCATGGCGGCCACCGTAGCCCGGCCGGTGGGTTCGTCCCCGACGCTCGATAGCGTGGGGTGATGGCACGTTTCGCTGCGGCGATGTCCGAGCACCCGGTGACCGCCCACGCCGTGGGCGAGGTCGCCGGGCAGGTGCTCGAGCGCGTCGGAGCCGGGCCCGACCTGGCCCTGGTGTTCGTCACCCCGCCCCACGCCGGCGCCCTCGAGGACGCCGCCGCCGCGGTGCGCGAGCTGCTCTCCCCCCGGGTGCTGCTGGGCTGCGCGGCGGAGTCGGTGGTGGGGACCGGGCGCGAGGTGGAGCGCGACGGCGCCGTGTGCCTGTGGGCCGGCTGGACCGGACAGCTGGCGCCCATCGACCTGGACACCGCGGGGCCCACCGGGCCGGTGCTCGGCTGGCCCCAGGACCCGGGCTTCGAGCCCCAGGTGCTGCTGCTGCTGGCCGACCCGTTCACCTTCCCCGCCGAGGCCTTCTTCCAGAGCCTGGCCACCTCCCACCCCGGGCTGCGGATCGCCGGGGGCATGGCCTCGGCCGGCGGTGGGCCGGGGGGCAACCGGCTGGTGCTCGACGACCAGCTGCGCACCACGGGCGCGGTCGGGGTGGCCCTCGGCGCGGGCGCCCGGGTGACCCCGGTGGTGTCCCAGGGGTGCCGGCCCATCGGCCGGCCCCTGGTGGTGACCAAGGCCGAGGGCAACGTGATCCACGAGCTGGCCGGCGAGCCGGCGCTGGAGCGCCTGGAGCAGGTGGCCCGGACCAGCCTCACGGACCGGGAGGTGGAGCTCATCAACCAGGGCGGGCTCCATCTCGGCCGGGTGGTCGACGAGCACCAGGAGAGCTTCGACTCGGGTGACTTCCTGGTGCGCAACGTCCTGGGCGCCGACCGGGAGACCGGCTCGGTGGCCGTGGGCGACCTGGTGGACACCGGGACCACCGTGCAGTTCCACCTCCGCGACGCGGAAGCCGCCGACCGGGACCTCCGCCAGCTGCTCACCGATCACACCGCCGAGGCCAGCCTCCTGTTCACCTGCAACGGCCGGGGGACGCGGCTGTTCGGCGAGCCCCACCACGACGCCGGCGTCCTGGCCGACCTGCTCGGTCCGGTGCCCACCGCCGGGTTCTTCGCCGCCGGCGAGTTCGGCCCGGTGGCCGGGCGCAACTTCGTCCACGGGTTCACCGCGTCGCTGCTGCTGTTCTCGGCCTGAGGTCCTCGCCCCTCCCCCCCCGAGGGGGCCAGATCCCCGCTCCGGTCCCTCGGAACCGCCGGAGTCGCTAGGTAGGGTGGAAGCCATGAGCGATGTCGACTTGGAACAGCTGGGGATCAACGTCATCCGTGGCCTGGCCATGGACGCTCCCCAGCGCGCCGAGTCGGGCCACCCCGGAACGGCGATGGCCCTGGCACCACTGGCCCACGTGCTGTGGACCAGGGTGCTGCGCCATGATCCCTCGGCCCCGGACTGGCCGGACCGCGACCGCTTCATCCTGTCCAACGGGCACGCCTGCATCCTGTTGTACGCCATGTCCTACCTGAGCGGCTACGGGCTGACCCTGGAGGACATCAAGGCCTTCCGCCAGTGGGACAGCCGGACGCCCGGCCACCCTGAGGTGGGGGTGGTGCCCGGCGCCGAGGTGACCACCGGGCCCCTCGGCCAGGGCTTCGCCAACGGGGTGGGCATGGGCGTGGCCGAGCGGTGGCTCCGGGCCCGCTTCGGGCCCGAGACCTGCGACCACCACGTCTTCTGCCTCTGCAGCGACGGCGACCTCGAGGAGGGCATCAGCCACGAGGCCGCCTCCCTCGCTGGCCATCTGGGCCTTTCCCGCCTGGTCTACGTCTACGACGACAACCACATCTCGATCGACGGCCCCACCGAGCTCGCCTACAGCGACGACAAGGCCGAGCGCTTCCGCGCCTACCACTGGCACGTCCAGGACCTGGGTGAGGCGGCCAACGACCTCGACACCCTGGAGGCGGCCCTGCGGGCGGCGGTCGCCGAGGAGGACCGGCCCTCCCTCATCATCCTGCGCAGCCACATCGGCTGGCCCTCCCCCCACTTCACCGACACCAAGGAGGCCCACGGCAGCCCGCTCGGCG
>DASQQH010000102.1:0-2818 GCA_035643555.1 Acidimicrobiales bacterium
CTGCTCCTCGGCGGCCGCCAGCTCGTCGCGCTCCAGGTACAGGGCGCCCAGTGCCACCCGGGCGTCGTAGGCGGCAGCCGAGGCCCCGGCATCCTGGCCCCCGGTCTCGGCAAGGGCCCGCTGGGCCAGGGTGTGGGCCTCGCCCAGGCGGCCCTCGGCCAGGGCGACCGTCCCCAGCACCGCCCAGTAGCCGCCCCCGCTGGACACCTGGGTCCGCCGGGAGACCCGGCACAGCACCGCCCGGGCCGCCTGGTGCTCGCCCCGCCAGCAGTGGGCCCGGGCCAGGACGACGGGCAGGCGGGCGGCGATCACCCCGTCCAGGGCCGCCAGCCAGCTGTGGCGCCGCCCCAGCTCCCCGGGCAGGGGCGCAAGGGTCTGGTCGGGGCCCATGGCCTCCCCCACCACCGCGCCCTGGGCGAGGACCCCGGCGGCGTCGGCCACGGCCTCGTCGTGCACCAGCCACAGGAAGGCGGCCCGGGCCAGCAGGCCGGCGCGCTCGGGCCCGGGCCCCAGCGTGGCCTCCAGCCGGTGGAGCCACCAGCGGGCCTCGTCCAGCCGCGACCCGCACAGGAGGGCGGCCGCCGCCACGTACAGCCGGACCGGGTCCTCCTCCAGCCACGCCCGGGGCACCCCCGGCAGGAACAGGGAGGCCCCGTCCCAGGTCACCCCCCGCTCCAGGTGGGCCAGGACCTCGCCGGTGACCAGGGCCAGGGCGGCGTCGGGCGCGCTCCCGGCCACCAGGTGGCCGACGGCCCGGCCCAGGTCGCCGCTGCGCCCGAACCAGGCGGCGGCCCGCCGGTGGACCCCCTGGGCGCGTTCGGGCCCCTCCAGGGCCAGGCGGTGCTGGAGGAACCCGGCGAACAGGGGGTGGTAGCGGTAGGCCTGGCTTCCGTCGCCCGCCCGGGCCAGGAACAGGTTCCTCCCGATCAGGTCCTGGAGCACGGCCTGGGCGTCCTGGCGGCGGGTGACCTCGGCGCACAGCGGCGGGGTGAGCTCTCCCAGCACCGAGGTGTCCACCAGGAACCGCACGTGCCCGGGGGGGAGGCGGTCGAGAACCTCCCGGACGAAGTACTCGGCCACCAGGGCGGTGGCCCCGCCGAAGTGCCCGACCGCCCCTCGGGGATCGGCCTCGCCCTGGAGGAAGCGCCCCGCCAGGTGCAGGCCGGCCGCCCACCCCTCGACGGCCCGTCCCAGCTGGGCCACCTCCGCCGCCGACAACCGGACCCCCAACCCCGCCAGCAGGGCGGCCGCCTCGCCCCGGTCGAAGCGAAGGTCGCGGTCGGTGATCTCGACCAGCTCCCCGCCGAGGCGCAGCCGGTGGAGGGGGAACGCCGGCTCCTCCCGGCCCGCCAGGACCAGGTGGACGTGGGGGGGGAGGTCCAGGACCAGGGAGGGGAACAGGGCGGCGGCGGGGTTGGTCACCAGGTGGAAGTCGTCGATCACCACCACGGCCGGGGGGCAGCGCCACAGCTCGGCAACGACCAGGGGCAACAGCTCCCGGGGGTCCGGATCCCCGGCGTCCAGGAGCCCCTCGGCGTCCGAGAGCTCCTCGGCGGCCCGGCCCAGCGACAGCTGGAAGCCGCGGAGGCCGGCCACCAGGCGCCGCCACAGGCCCAGGGGGCCGAGTTCGACGGGATCGGCGGCGTCGAGGGAGAGCCACAGCACCGGATCCGGGCACGCGCTGGCGGCCCAGTCGGCGAGGGCCACCGTCTTCCCACAGCCCGGGGGACCGGCCACGACGGTGAGACGGTGGGTACGGGCCGCCGCCAGCCGGTGGAGGAGGCGGGGCCGGCGGACCATGGTGGCGGGCACCCCGGGCGGGCCGTGGCCGGTGCCGCCGCTGCCAGCACCGATAGTGGCCGACGTGCTGGGCACCTGCTCCTCCCCCGTTGCCCCCTGTGCTCGTTGGCGCCCAGCAGCCCCCAGTGTAGGACAGGCGGGGGACGACCGCCCCGGCGGGGAGGGACCCCGGGCGGCCCCCGGCCCGCCACGGGGCGGATCACCCCATCGGGGTGAGGCCGGGTCCCCGCCGGGTCACCCATACTCACCTCCAGCCGGGCCGCGGGGCCCCGGACCGAGGAGCGTGCATGCCAGACCTGATCGCCATCGGCTACGACGACACGACCACCGCCACCCAGGCGATGGACGAGGTCGACCGCCTCTCGTCGGAGCTGATCATCCAGCCCGACGCGGTGGCCGCCATCGTCCGCAGCCCCGACGGCAAGTTCCGCACGATCACCAACCAGCATGCGGTGGGCAAGGGCGCCACGTGGGGGATGTTCTGGGGGGTCCTGTTCGGCCTGTTGTTCTTCGTCCCCTTCTTCGGCATGGCCATCGGCGCCGGTCTGGGGGCCCTCACCGGGAAGCTGGCCAAGAGCACCATCGACCGCCAGTTCCAGGACCAGGTGCGGGCCATGATGCAGCCGGGAACCTCCGCCCTGTTCCTGATCGTGGAGCAGATGACCACCGACAAGGCCCTCGACGCCCTGGGCCGCTACGGGGGGACCGTGCTCAAGACCTCCCTCAGCGAGGAGGACCAGGCGGAGATCCAGGAGGCCCTCCATGGCCCCGACACCCAGGCCACCTGACCCCGGACGCCCGATGGCCGGGGACACCGGGCCGAACGGGGAGTCGGCCCCCCGGGCACCGGGAGGGGACGGCGACCGGGGACTGGTCGAGTACCCGCCGGGCACGGCCTTCCCCGGGGTCATCGGGCGGACCACCGACGTCTCCAGCCCCGCCTGGCCCCGGCCCTCCCGGGCCGCCCCCGGCTCCCCCAACGTGGTGGTGATCGTCCTGGACGACACCGGGTTCGGCC